>DASUBK010000082.1:0-2869 GCA_035763305.1 Terriglobales bacterium
CTCGATCCCAAGGCAATCGTCGATGCGCTCGGATTCCTGGAAGCCCGCGTCGGCGGCAGGGAGACGGACAAGCTGTTGAGCGAATTCGTGGAGCAGTTCCCGCCGGTAGGCGTGTATCGCGGACGGCAGCAGGCGAGCGAGTGGCTGCAGCAATCGAGCGGGGGAGTTTCCAACCGGGCCATCGCGCTGGAAGAGGCGCTGTTCCTGTGGCTGGCGAACGCCAACCCGGCGTTCCGGAAGTACCAGGAGCTGTTCGACGATACGCGCCTGGCGGCAGCGACGCAGTATCCCAACCTGGCGCCGCTGCTGCGCGAGTACTTCGAGACGCGCCCGCGCTTCGGGCCGGAGAAGCAGAACGTCGTTGATTTGCTGCGCGCGCCGGCGCTGGCTTCGCCCGATTCGCTGGCGGGACAACTGGCGTACATCCGGCAGAAGTGGGGGACGTACCTGGGCGAGTTTCTGGAGCGACTGGCGACCGGCGCCGGCATCCTGCAGGAAGAAGAGCTGGCGATCTGGATGATGTTTCACCCGGCGGCAGAGAGGCATTTCGGCGGCGGGTTGACCGGGGACTCCAGCGCGGCGGCGGTCCCGCACTTCGGCGGCGGCGAGCACGAATACGAGCGCTTCAGCGCCGACGTGGAGTGGATGCCGCGCACGGTGATGCTGGCCAAGAGCGCGCACGTGTGGCTGCACCAGTTGTCGGTGCAGTACCAGCGGGACATCCATCGCCTGGACCAGGTGCCGGACGAGGAACTCGACCGTTATGCGCGGCGCGGCTTCAACGCGGTGTGGATCATCGGCGTGTGGCAGAGGAGCCGGGCGTCGCAGCGCATCAAGCAGATGACCGGGAATCCGGAGGCGGGGGCGTCGGCGTATTCGCTCTACGATTACGTGATCGCGGACGATCTTGGCGGCGACGGAGCGTATGCCAACCTGCGCGACCGGGCGGCGGCGCGCGGCATTCGCCTGGCCAGCGACATGGTCCCGAATCACATGGGAATCGATTCGCGCTGGGTGATCGAGCATCCCAACTGGTTCATCTCGCTGCCGCATCCGGCATTTCCCGCTTATACATATGGCGGTCCGGACGTGTCCGATGACGGGCGGGTAGAGATCAAGGTCGAGGACCACTACTTCGACCGCACCGACGCAGCCGTGACGTTCCTGCGCCGCGACCGCTGGACGGGGAGCACCTGCTTCGTCTACCACGGCAACGACGGCACCAGCTTTCCGTGGAACGACACCGCGCAGCTCAACTACCTGATGCCCGAGGTGCGGGAGGCGGTGATCCAGACCATCCTGCACGTGGCGCGGCAGTTTCCCATCATCCGCTTCGACGCGGCGATGACCTTGACCAAGCGGCACTACCAGCGGTTGTGGTACCCGCAGCCGGGGACGGGATCGGCAATTCCGTCGCGTGCGGAATACGGATTGACGAAAGAGCAGTTCGACCGCGCCATGCCGCAGGAATTCTGGCGCGAGGTGGTGGACCGGGTGGCCGCCGAGGCGCCGGGCACGCTGCTGCTGGCGGAGGCGTTCTGGCTGCTGGAGGGGTACTTCGTGCGCACCCTGGGCATGCACCGCGTGTACAACAGCGCGTTCATGAACATGCTGCGCGACGAGGAGAACGCCAACTACCGCAGCGTGATCAAGAACACGCTGGAATTCGATCCCGAGGTGCTGAAGCGCTACGTTAATTTCATGAGCAATCCCGACGAGCGCACGGCGGTGGACCAGTTCGGCAAGGGCGACAAGTATTTCGGCGTCTGCATGCTGCTGGCGACGATGCCCGGCCTGCCGATGTTCGGGCACGGGCAGATCGAAGGCTACGCCGAGCGCTACGGGATGGAATACCGCCGCTCCTATCACGACGAGCGGCCCGATCCCTGGCTGGTGGCGCGCCACGAGCGGGAGATTTCGCCGCTGCTGCACCGGCGGTGGCTGTTCGCCGAGGTGCGCGATTTCCTGCTGTACGACTTCTACACCGACGACGGCTGGGTCAACGAGAACGTGTTCGCCTACTCGAACCAGTCGGGCGGCGAGCGGGCGCTGGTGGTGTATCACAACCGCTACGCCGACACGCGGGGATGGATCCGCATGTCGGCCAGCTACTGCGAAAAGGGCGAGCACGGCGAGAAGCGGCTGCGGCAGCGCAGCCTGGGCGAGGCATTCGGACTGCCGGGTGATCCGGCGCAGTTCGTCGTGTTTCGCGACGCGGCGACGGGCCTGGAGTACCTGCATCGCTCGGGGACGCTGGCGGAGCAGGGCCTGCACCTGGAACTGGGAGCGTACCGCTATCACGTGTTCCTTGACTGGCGCGATGTGCGCGACGACGGCACGCGTCCGTGGAGCGCGCTCTGCCACAAGTTGCAAGGCCGCGGCGTCACCAGTCTGGAAGACGAACTGCGCGCCATGGAACTGGAGCCGGTGCACAGCGCCATGTTCGCGCTGCTGGAGCGGTCCATAGTGATCGAACTGATCGAGACCGCCAGCGCCGACGGCCAGCAGCCGGCGAAGCGATTCGCGAAGGCGGTTGAGAGCGCGCAGGAGAAGTTGCGCCAACTGCTGGCGGCCGCGCGCCACTATGCATCGGGCGTCGCGGGAAGAGTGGCGGGGCTGGAGACGCTGGGGCCCTGGGAGGACAGCGTAGACAGCGCGCTGGAAAGATTCGGAGAACGGCTGCAGGCAGCGCTGCGCTTGCCGCGGGTCGAAGACTACTTCTCCGAGCCGTGGCCGGCGGAAGCATGCGCGGTGTTGCCGTCACGCAGCAACGTGCCCGAGCAGCAGGCGCCGGTGTGGGCGATGCTGGTGGCGTGGGCGGCGGTGGAGGCGATCGGGGAATCCCATGGGACGGCGCCGCAGCGTGTGG
>DASUBK010000083.1:0-8859 GCA_035763305.1 Terriglobales bacterium
CGAGCTGTCGCGCATTCGCGACTTGCGCGTCTTCTCGCGCTCCGCCGTGTTGGCCTTTCGCGACAAGCCGGTGACGCCCTACAACGTCGGCCAGCAACTGGGCGCCACCTACGCGCTGGAGGGCAGCATCCGCCGCGACGCAGAGCGGCTGCGCATCTCCGCCAAGCTGGTGGACACCCGTTCCGGGCATGCCTGCTGGGCGGAGAAGTACGACCGCAAGCTGCAGGACGTTTTCGCCATCCAGGACGACATCGCGCAATCCATCTCGGCCGCGCTGCGCCTGGTCCTCACCGACCGCGAGCGGCACGACATTCAGAAGATCCCCACCGCCGACATCCGCGCCTATGACTTTTTCCTCCGCGGGCGGCACTTCTTCCACCAGTTCCGCCGCAAGGGACTGGCGCTGGCGCGCGAGATGTTCACTCGCGCCATCGAAATCGATCCCGCCTACGCGCGCGCTTATGCAGGCCAGGCGTGGTGCGCGGCATTTCTGTACATGTTCTGGGAGTCGGCCCCGGAGCATTTGCAGGAAGCCGACCAGGCCAGCCGCCGGGCGCTGGAATTGGACAGCGAGTTGGCCGAAGCCCATGCCGCGCACGGGCTGATCGCCTCGCTGAACAAGGACCACGAGCGCGCCGCGGCCGACTTTGATGCCGCCATTCGCCTCGATCCGCGCCTCTTCGAGGCCTACTACTTCCAGGCGCGCAGCTTTTACGCGCAGGGAAAGCTGGAGCAGGCGGTGGAGTGGTTCGAGCAGGCCGGCCGCGTGCTGCCCGACGATTATCAATCGGCCATGCTGATGGCCAGCGCCCTGCACGGGCTGGGGCGCAAGCCGGAGGCGCAGTCCGCCTATCGTCGCGGCCTGGCCGCCGCCGAGCGGCATCTGGACGTTCATCCCGAGGATGCACGCGCCCTCTATTTCGGCGCCAACGCGCTGACCCAGCTCGGCGACCGCGAGCGCGCCCTCGATTGGGCGCAGCGGGCGCTGCATCTGGAGCCCGATGAGCCGCAGGTTCTGTACAACGTCGCCTGCGTCTACGCCTTGCTGGGGGAAGCCGACCGCGCGGTGGATTGCCTGGAGCGCTCCCTCACTCACGGCTGGGGACAGCGCGACTGGATGGCCCACGATCCCGACCTGGCCGGCCTGCGCGACCATCCGCGCTTTCGCGCCCTGCTGACGGGATAACACTCGCCGGAAATGGCCTGCTGCGGCGATAATGCTGCGATGCAGACGGGGGTACGTCCACGTTCTGGACCGAACCATCGCCGCACCGTGGTGTTTGGCATCGGCAACACCCTGCGCGGCGACGACGGCATCGGCCCGCGGGTCATTGAGGGCCTCCGCGGACGTGTCGCCAACGAAGTGTCTCTGATTCCGTGCCAGCAATTGCTGCCGGAGCACGCCGCCGAACTGGCCTGCGCCGATCGCGTCATCTTTCTCGACGCTTCCACCACCACACGCCCCGGGTCCGTGGCCTGCCGCCGCTTGTTCCCCGGCGCCGGCGGCGAAGCCGGTGATCCTCACCACCTCACCCCGCACACCATTATCGGCGCCGCCCGCGATTGGTTTGGCGTCTCGCCGCAGGCCATCCTGGTCACCATCGGCGTCACGGATTGGACGGCCGGCGAAGCGCTCTCCCCGGTGCTGGCCGACGCTCTTCCGCAAATCGTCGACCTGGTGGCGGAGCTGGCGAGCGAGGAATCCGCCTTCCGCCCCGGCGCCCTACCCTCCAGCGGGCCTCTCGTCCTTTGAACCACACACGTAGGCGCAGGCGCCTTCGCCTGCGCTACCGCCGCGCGCGAAAGAATGTTTGCAGGATCTCCGCGCAGCGCCCCGCCAGCACGCCTCCGCGCACTTCCATGGTGTGATTCAACGCTGGATGATTGATCACCCGGGTGACGGAGTGGACCGCGCCGGCCTTGGGATCGTCGGCGCCGTAGACTAGTTCGCGCAGGCGGGCGTGCACCATCGCTCCGGCGCACATCGGGCAGGGTTCGACGGTCACAAACAACGAGCACTCTCCCAGCCGGTGATTGCCGATAGCGCGTCCCGCCTCGCGTAGGGCGACGATCTCGGCGTGCGCCGTGGGGTCGTGGTCGGCGACATTGCGATTGCAGCCGCGCGCCACCACGCGTCCGTCGCATACCACGACCGCGCCCACCGGCACCTCGCCCAAGGCCTGCGCCCGTTGTGCCTCGCGCAGCGCTTCTTCCATCCACAGCTCGTCCGCCATGTCGGCCCATCGTAGCAGGGCGGCACGGCTGAGCTCTCGGCAGCAGCCTCTCTGGATTCAGTCGCCCGATGAGGCACCCCCGGCCCATTTACTACTTTCTAAATAAGAGCGCCACTTGTGCGCCCGTACGCGGCGCACTACACAGGGAGGAACCATGCGAAAGATACTCAGCCTGACAGCAGCAATCCTGCTGGCCGGGGCGATGGCGGTCGCGCAGCAGCAGTCGGCGACAAGCCCGGCCACGACCGATCAGAATTCGGCGCAGCAATCCACACCGCAGACATCCAATTCGCCGGCCGAGCAGCAGAATCCGACGGCGCCGCAGTCCACCATGCCGGCCGACCAGAACGCTACCTCGCCCACCAGCAGCGGGCAGACGACCTTGACCGGCTGCCTGAACGGCTCTTCGGGGAACTTCACCCTGACCGCCCAGGACGGCAAGACTTACCAGTTGCAGGGCAGCACCGATCAGCTCAACAACATGGTCGGGCAGCAGGTGCAGTTAACCGGCAGCATGATGGCCGAGGGACAGGCGTCGAGCACCAGCACGTCCTCGGCGGCGTCCACCGGATCCACCAACACCTTCAACGTCACCGACGCGAAGCAGATCTCGTCGCAGTGCGGCAGCGGCAGCGCCTCGGCGGCGGGCACGACCGGCGGCATCGCCGGTTCGGCGACGGCTGAAAGCCAGGCTGCCAGCCAGCCCACGACCGAGAGCCAGAGCTCCAGCGTGAGCAATCCGAACCAGTCGGCCGTGACCCCCGAGAACATGGCGACTTCGACCATGCCCGGCGTCAACAACCCGGCGGGCCAGGCGGCGAATACCGCGCCCGGTCAGAACCCGAACAATCCGGCTTCCTCCGAAGCCACGCAGCCGTCCAGCATGACGGGCCAGCCGGCGGAGCAGAACGCCAATCCGACCGAGACCACGCCGTCTACCACGACCACGACTACGACGACCACCACCGCTCCGAGCAACAGCGCGGAATCCACTCCTCCGGCGACCAATCCGCAGAGCAGCACCAGCCCTGCGACCAGCACCGAGGCGCAGAATCCGAGCACCAGCAGCATGCCGTCGGAGGCCACTCCGAGCACCAGCGCGCAGGCCACTCCTCCGGCCACCAATCCGGAAGCGAGCACCAGCGCTGCGGCGTCTCAGAGCCCCAGCACCGCGACGGAATCGCAGTCCGCGACGCCGTCAGGCCAGAGCGCGGCCGAGAACACCAATGCGGGCAACGCCCAGGCATCGGGCAGCAACGCTGCCAATGCCAACACGCTGCCGCAGACCGGATCGCCTCTGCCCCTGCTCAGCTTGCTGGGCGTGGGCTCGCTAGGCGTCGGCCTGCTCTCGCGGCGCAAGAAGTAACTGCGAAAGGATTTCACCGAGCGCGCAGCCATCCTGCGCGCTCTTTTTTTTCGGACACAAAATCCCCCTAAAAACTTCCGCGTCCTCTGCGTTGAAATTCCCGCACCTCACGGCGATCTCCGGCCCGAAGAAAACCGCGCCTCGCCCACTTACTTCTAACTCAGTAAGCACTCCTGGAGGCGCCGATGAAGCCGATGCTGCTTACCTTTCTGCTGCTGGGACTCACGCTGGCCTGGGGCCAGAAGCCGCAATCGAGCGGCTCGCAAGGCGGCAATTCCCAGATGTCGGACCAGACGAACGCCTACCCGGCGCAGAACAACACTCCGGGCTCGCGCATGGGCACCCAGTCGCTCAGCCAGAGCACGATCGAAGGCTGCCTCATGGGTTCGGGCGATCGCTTCATCCTCACCGATGAGCACGAGGGCACCATCTACCTGCTGTCGGGCAACGACTCGCTGCTGAAGGGCCATGTCGGCCAGCAAGTGGCGATTACCGGCGTGGCCGGCAACATCGAGCCGTCCAATCAACCGGGCCAGCCGGGCTACATCAACCCCAGTGCTCCCGACAAGGAAGGCGCGGCGGGCACGCGCATGGGCGCGAAGAGCAAGAGCTTCGAGGTGCAGTACGTGCAGCAGGAGGCGGCCCAGTGCCACAGCGCGAATGCCTCCCAGGCCGACGCCATCGCCGCCAGCAACGCCGCCCTGGGGAGCGTGGCCAACAGCAACTCGGGCGCGGCGCCGCAGGTCGGCTACACCGCCGGCGGCGACAACGGCTTGCAAGGCTGCCTCAGCGGCGGGCCGGGCAATTACATGCTCTCGCAACCGAACCTGCGCCGGCAGTACAAGGTGGAAGGCGATCAGAGCAAGCTGCAGCCGCAGGTCGGCCACACGGTGCAGCTCACGGGCAATCTCCAGCCGGGCGAAGCGCCGGTCTTTAAGGCCGACAACGTGCAGCAACTTGCGGCCTCCTGCAACTATCGGTCGAACGAAAGTCCGCAGGCCACCGGAGGCAAGACCGGCAGCGCCGGCGATCGCGTTCCGGTGAGCAGCACCGCCAGCGCCGGTACGGTCACGCCGGGATACCAGACCCAGGCGGGAGAAGCGCAGAATCCGCAGGACAAGGCTGCACTCAATGCCGGCGGCGCCAACCCGCCGCAGCACAACACCGAGAAGAACGGCGCGCCGACTCCCAACGAGCAGATTGGGGAAGACCGCGCCAGCGCCGCGCGCATGGCGAACGCCGCCCACAAGGGCGAGATCGGCGGATACGAGTCAGGGAACTACGGGCTGAACGGCAATGCACCCGACTACTCGCAAGCCAAGGGGCAGCCGCCGGCCACGCAGTCGGCCCAGAATAACGCTCCGGGCAGTGCCGCGGAGAACACCCAGAACCAGAAAGGACAGGGAAGCGAAGGCGGCATGGCGGCCAATCGCGACCAGAAGCCCAATCGCACTACTCTGACCGGCTGCCTCGAGGGCACGAAGAACGGCCACCAGTTCACCCTGCGTACCGAAGACGGCCGGAGCATCCGCTTGCAGGGCACTCGCGACGAGTTGAAGGACCACCTCAATCACACCGTGCAAGTCGTTGGTGAACAAGGCGGTTCGTCGCCGCAGCACAGGGCAGTCGCAGGTCACAACGGCGAGCAGGGATTCACCGTGGACGGCATCAACGACCTGGCCCCGACCTGCGGCGGAAGCGGCAAGTAGCAGCCGTAGCGTTGAAACGTCGACGTACGGTGGGCTCGCGCGGGCCGTCTCAGCCCTGATCGTCGCCCCAATAGCTTCTTTCGTTCGCTCCTGCCTCTGCGTTAGGATAGAGACAGCTTCGCTACTCCAGGCGACAGGGGCACCCAATCGTGGGGTTCAAACAGGCGCTCAATAAAATTCTGCTGGTTGATCTGATCAAGGGTCTTTCGGTCACCTTCCGTTACCAGAACCCGAAAACCGTCTACACCGAGCAGTACCCGCTGCAGCGGCCGCAGGTGGCCGAGCGCTATCGCGGCGCGCCGCGCTTGAACGTCAATCCCGACACCAACGAAACCCTGTGCATCGCCTGCGACCTGTGCGCGCTGGCCTGCCCCGAGCACCTCATCATGGTGACCTCGGAGCGCAACGCCCAGACCCGCCGCAAGGAACTCACCACCTTCACCTACGACCTGAGCCGCTGCATGTTCTGCGGCCTCTGCGAAGACGCCTGCCCCACCGACTGCCTCGAGCTGACGCAGGATTTCGAGCTGGCCAACTACTCGCGCGAGGGCATGATCTGGGACCGCCAGACGCTGGAGCAGGGTCCCCAGCCGGTGAAGTACCGGGCGTAGAGAAGCGTTCTCAGTTCTTCGTTCTTGGTTCTTCGAAGAGGCGGAACAACTAAGAACTAAAGAACCAACAACGAAGAACTAAGAACTAGCAACTAAGAACCCTTCTTCTTACACCACACATACAGCGGCACTCCCACCGCCAGCAGGATCACGCACGACAGCGCCTCTTTCGGCCGCTGCACCACGGTGTTGATTACCCATCCGCCCATCGCGATCCCATAGACCGCCGGCACCCATGGATATCCCCAACAGCGATACGGCCGCGGAGTGTCGGGACGCTTGGCCCGCAGCACAAACAGCGCCCCGATGCAGGCCAAGTACGACAGGATCATGCCGAAGGTGGTGTAAGTGAACAGCTGGTCGTAGGTGCCGCTGAGCGCGATCGCAGCCGCCAGGATGCCCTGCGCGATCAGCGCGAACGACGGCGTGCGGTAGCGCGGATGCACCGTCCCCATGCGGCGGAAGAACACGCCGTCCACGCCCATGGCGTAAATTACCCGCGCGCCCGCCAAAATGTTGCTGGACGCCGCGCCAAAGCAGGAGAGCGCGATCACCAGCGACAGCCAGTAGGCGATCGTCGGCGAGAAGAGGATTTGCGCGGCCGTCTGCGCCACCGTGTCCTGCTTGGCGATGATGCCGGTCGGCATCGCGTACACATACACGGCGCTTGCCGCGATGTAGATTCCCGCAATCGCCATGATGCCCATGGTCAGCGAGCGCGGAATGGTGCGCTCCGGGTTCTTCATCTCGCCTGACGCCCAGGTGGCGTACTCCCATCCTTCGTACGCCCAGAACACCGCGATAAACGCCACGCCCGCCGACGCCAGGAACGGATAGAGTCCGCCGGAGAGCGCCGCCGGCGCCGGGTTCACCTGAAAATTGCCCCAGTGGCCTTTCCCGACCACGAAGCCGAACACCACGAACACCGCAACCGCGCCATATTTCAGCCACGTGGCCACGTTCTGCAGGATGACGGCTCTGCGCAGTCCGAGGACATTGACGACGGTCAGCACCGCGATGCAGGTCACCGCCACCACGTCACCGCGCGTAAAGTTCCACGTTTGCGAACTGATGTGAGTGGCATGAACGCTGAAGCCGGGAACGCTGAAGAGGACCGCGTCGGCGCGCAATGCCGGGAATGCCTTCCCCAGGTAGCGCGCGAAGGCCACCACCAGGGTCGAGATGCCGCCGGTGCCCCCGGCCACGAACACCATCCAGCCGAACAGGTAGGCGGAGAAATCGCCGAAGGCTTCGCGCAGGTAGATGTACTGCCCGCCCGCTTCGGGGAACATGGTGCCCAGTTCCGCCAGCGAAACCGCGGCCATGAGCGTGACGATGGCGCCCGCGACCCAGATCAGCAGGTAGAGCGGCGGGGAGGGAAGCGCGGTGGCAATGTCGTTGGGAACCAGGAAAATCGCACTGCCCAGGCAGCCGCCGACCACCAGCAGCGTCGAGTCGAGCAGCGACATGCCCCGCACCAGCGTCGGCTGGTGAGCTTCGCGTTCTCCGGCAGGCGTGACGGCGGAGGCGGTCAGGCGCGATCCCCTTTGTTCCAGGCCCACAGTTCGCGATCTTGTCCCTATAATCGCGGGGGGAGCGTACTGGGGAATGCCCGACCACGTCAACAGCGCATTGCAGGCTGCCGGCATCGTCACCGCCAGCACCCTGCCCTCGCGCTATTACCTCGATCCCGCCGTCCCCGAACAGGAGCGGGAGCGCATCTTCGCCCGCACCTGGCAGGTGGTCGGATGGCGCGAGCAGGCGGCCGGCGCGGGCGACTACTTCACCTTCGATCTCGCGGGAGAGCCGCTGTTGATCGCCCGCCAGGCAGATGGCTCCCTGCGCGGCTTCTACAACGTGTGCCGCCATCGCGCGGGTCCGCCCGCCGAGGGCTGTGGCTCGCGCAAGGTCTTCCGCTGCGGCTATCACGGCTGGACCTACGGCCTCGACGGCCGCCTGCTCAACGCGCCCGAGATGGAAGGCGTCCGCGAGTTTTCGCCAGCCGACTTTGGCCTCGTGCCCGTTCGCGCCGAAGAATGGGGCGGCCTGATCTTCGTCAATCTCGACCACCGCGCACAGCCGCTAATGTCTGCGCTGGGCGAACTGCCGGGCCAGACAGCGAAATTCAATTTCCAGTCCTTCCGCTTCTTCCGTCGCCACGATTACGTGATGGAGTGCAACTGGAAGGCTTACATCGACAACTATCTCGAGGGCTACCACCTGCCCTCGGTGCACCCCTCGCTCAATCGCGAACTGGACTACGGCGCCTACCAGACGCGGCTCTTCGCGCGGCACTCGCTGCAGTGGTCGCCGATCCGCGGGCCGGAGAACGAGCCCACCGTCACCCGCCGCTACCAGCAGTCGCAGGGCGATCTCGCCGCCGAGTACTACTGGGTTTATCCCAACTGGATGCTGAACTGCTATCCCGACAATATGTCGTTGAACATCGTGCTGCCGCTGGGCCCGGAGAAGTGCGTGGCCATCTTTGCCTGGTTCTTCCCGGCGGAGGCGCTCAGCACCGAGGTCCCCGAAACCACCTTCCGCTTCAGCGATGAGATCCAGCAGGAGGACGGCCGCATCTGCGAGCTAGTGCAGCGAAATTTGCGCTCCCGCAGCTACGACCGCGGCCGCTACAGCGTCCAACAGGAGCAGGGGCTGTACCACTTTCACCGGCTGTACCTGGGCGATATCGCATGACGGTTCGTTCGCAATCCGATCTGGAAGCCTTGCAGCGCGTCGGCCGCCTGGTCGGCGAGGCGCTGGAGCACATGACCGCCGCCGTGCGCCCCGGCATCACCACCGGCGAACTGGACCGCATCGGCGAGGAATTCATGCGCCGGCGCGGGGCTACCTCGGCGCCGCAGCGCGACTACGATTTTCCCGGCTTCAACTGCATCAGCGTGAATGAGGAGATCGTGCACGGCATTCCCGGCAAGCGG
>DASUBK010000084.1:0-9325 GCA_035763305.1 Terriglobales bacterium
TGATTCTGCGTTGGCACCGAAGTCGAACGAATCCGCATTAGCGCCGAAGTCGAACGAGATGTTCTCGCCTTCTTCCACCGCAGCCGCCGGCTCCACGCCCAGCTCCGGCGTGGTGCGATCCTCGACTTCGCTGGCGCTCTCGTCCGCGGCGTCGCCCAGCCACTGCATGAAGGTTCCGCCGATCATGGCGCGCGCGCCCTCGATCACCTCGCGGAAGTTCTTCAGCGACGCCACCGCGCGCGGCGGCACCAGCACGCCGTCAATCGCTTTGCCGATCGCGCCCCACAGCGACAGTCCCGTCTCCAGCGCAATGCGCTCCAGGGTCTCGGTGGTGCCCTTGCCGATGCCGCGCGCCGGCGTGTTGACCACCCGCATCAGCGCGATGCTGTCGTCGGGGTTCTGCACCACCTTGAGGTAGGAGATCATGTCCTTGATCTCGGCCCGCTCGTAGAAGGAGAACCCGCCAACGACGTTGTAGGCCAGCCCGTAGCGCCGCATCGCCTCTTCGAACAGGCGCGATTGCGCGTTGGTGCGGTAGAGCACCGCCGCGCGGGTCTTCTCGCCCTGGGCCGCGCGCTCCTGCAGGAACTTGGAGATGAAGTCGGCGGAGAACAGCGCCTCGTTCTCGCCGTCGGGCGCCTCGTAGTAGCCGATCAGCCCGCCTCCCTGGCGCGAGGTCCACAGGTTCTTGCCCTTGCGCTTGACGTTGTTGGCCACCACCGCGCTGGCCGCCTGCAGGATGTTCTGCGTGGAGCGGTAGTTCTGCTCCAGGCGGATGATCTTGGCGTTGGGGAAGTCGCGCTCGAACTCCAGGATGTTGCGGATGTCGGCGCCGCGCCAGGAGTAGATGGACTGGTCCTCGTCGCCGACCGCGCACACGTTGTGCCGCTCGCCCGCCAGCGATTTCAGCAGCTCGTACTGCGGGCGGTTGGTGTCCTGGTACTCGTCGACCAGGATGTGGCGCAGGCGCTGGTTGTAGCGCTCGCGCACTTCGGGGACGATCTTCAGCAGGCGCACCGCCTCCAGCAGCAGGTCGTCGAAATCGAGCGCGTTGGCCTTGCGCAGCTCCTGGCGATAGACCTGGTAGATCTGCGCCACCTTCTCCGTTTTCGGATCGGCGCCCTGCAGGTAAATCTCCTGCGGATCGAGCATGTGGTTCTTCGCCCAGGAGATTTTTCCCAGCACCATGCGCGGCGTGAGTTCCTTCTCGTCCAGTCCCAGCCGCCGGATCGCCGCCTTGACCACCGACTGCTGGTCGGCCTCGTCGTAGATGGCGAAATCGCGCGTGTAGCCGACGTTGTTGAGGCGCATCTTCTCGATGTCGCGGCGCAGCATGCGCACGCACATGGAGTGGAAGGTCGAAATCCAGGGTTTCGCCAGCCCGTGTCCGCCCACCAGCTTGGCGACGCGCTCGGCCATCTCCGCCGCCGCCTTGTTGGTGAAGTTGACGGCGAGGATGGAGTCCGGCGCCGCGCACAGATCGTCAATCAGGTGGGCGATGCGGAAGGTGATGACGCGCGTCTTGCCCGAGCCCGCGCCGGCCAGGATCAGCACCGGCCCTTCCACGGTCTCCACCGCTTCGCGCTGCTGGGGATTCAGTTGAGAGAGGAAGTCCACTGACTCTAGTTTAACGTGTGCCGAGCGGACCTACGGCTGTGCCTGTGGAGGGTTGGCGCGATTTTCGACGTGAGAGGGGAGATCGAACGTGACCGTCGGCTCCGGCCGGTAATATTTTTCGTCGCCAGATAAGACAAACGAGTACGTTATCTCTTGATCGGTGTCCGCAGCCTCCGCCTCAAACACCCATGTTTTCGCGTTTTCGATCGCCGCCTGCTGCAGCATGCGGTGCCCCACTTCCGCCTTAGCAGCGGTCACGTGGCCATCAGCGGCAATATGAATGGTAACGGTCACGGCGCCTTGTAGTCTGGCTCCGCGGCATAGTTCCGGATATCTAGGGGAGACCAAGTGTCGAACCGAGGGGTTATCAGCCGCGTGGGCAATCGCCACGGCGAAGAGCACGAAGACAACCGCGGGTTTCATGCGCGTGATCATACTCATCCCGACAACATGCCGGGCAGCAAAAAGGGTGGGCTTTCGGCCCACCCTTTCGCATTCACCAACGGGACAGTTAACTCTTCTTCAGCTCGCGCACGATCTCCGAGACCAGCTCGCCTTTGAACCGTTGCATGACGCGCTCCAGCGCCAGCGCGACCTTGTCTTCGTCGGTGCCGGTGGCCTGCGCGACGGCGCCGACGTCCACGCCCATGGCGGGTGCCGAGGCAGCGCCGGCAGCAGCAGCCGCGGCAGCTTGCGCGGCGGGAGCGGTTTCCACCGGAAGGCCGGAGAACGCCCGTCGCATCTCCTCCTCCAGCGATACGGCGGAGGCGGAGGGAACGAAGTGATCCTCGGCCGGCTCGGAGGCCACAGCTTCCGCCATCGCTTCCTTAGGAATCTCCACCACCCGGGCGGCAGGAGCCTCGTCTACCAGTGCCTCGATCTTCTGCGTGCGAGGAACATCCCCGGGCGGCTCGATGGCCGGAATCGCCGCCGCCATCTCCTCCGCCAGCGACGGCGCCGGCTCGGGCTGCGGTTCGGCGATGCCCACGGGGATCGGCTCGGGATTTTCCATCCCGATCTTCACCGCGAAACTCGACATGTCGGGCTCGGTGTTGGTGACCAGCGCCGGATCGTGCGCGACCGGTATGTCCGGAGGCGCAGCCAGCATCGTGCTCTCCAGCTCCGGCGCCTGCGCGGCAGCCACTTCCACGGGCGGGGCAGTGTTGTATTCCAGCTCCGGCGGGATGGAGATTTCAGCGGTGGGCGCGGGTTCTTCGCTGGTCAGGCCAAACGCGGGCGCGGGTTCCGCCGCGTTGGGAGCGAGGTCAAATACCGGGGCCGGCGCGGACACCGGCGACAAGTCCACAGGCATGGCCGGCGCCGGCGTGGAAGAAAGATCGAACGCCGGGGCAGGCGCCGCGGTGGCCGGCATCTCGAAGCCGAGCGCCGCCGCCGCCTCCGCCGCCATATCGAACTCGGGCGCGGCGACCTCGGACGGTGGGACCGCGACCACGGGAATTTCCGCGGCAGGCGCGGGCGCCGGCGTCACATGCTCCTCGAAACCAAAGGCCGGCGCCGAAGCCACTTCGTCGGACATGGCTACGTGCTTCGCCGTCGCCGAGCCTTCCACCGGGGTTTCGGATTTCCAGGCCTCGTAGCTCTCGTCCTTGAAATCCTCGACCGCCGCAATCTTCTGGGTGCGCGCGTAGGCCGGCTCCGCCGGCGACGCCTTCTTGGAGAACTTCTCCACCGCGGCAATCAGGTCACTGGCCTCGAACGGCTTGATCATCACCCCGTCGGCCTTGACGCGGTTTCCGTCCTCTGCCTGGAACGGTTCCATTTTCCCCACGGTGAGCAGTACCGGCAGCTTGGCGGTTTCGGCGGCGGCTTTGACCTTCTCGCAGACTTCCAGGCCGGAATAGCCGGGCATGTACACGTCGAGGATGACGACATCGGGCTTCTCGGCGGCAATTTTCTTCACCGCCGCCGCCCCGTTGCTGACCGCGACCACCTCGTAGCCGGCTTCCGTCAGGATCTTCTTGCCCAGGTTCTGGGCGGTCATGCTGTCGTCTGCTAACAGGATCTTTAACGCCACCGAAGTGACCTCATGTGGGTGGGGAACTTGGCTGAGAAGTTACTGTTTCCGCGTGCCGAAGTCAACCAAAACAGCAATAAGCACGCGGCTTGCAGTACGGCTCCGGGACCGGCCCATAAGGCGTTCCACTCAGGACTTACAGCCGGTCATGCAGGCTGCCCCGGCCGGCGGGGCGAGGACTTTCTGCCGCATCGGGCAAGAAAAAATAAGGCCGCCCGCAGGCGGCCTGGAGGACCTCGGCAGCTCAGTGCGGCTGCTGGTCGTTCGACTTTTTCTTTTTCTTCTTATGCGGCTGGCTCGAGCTGGTGGCCTTCGGGTCTGCCTGGCTGGATGCCGCGGGCTGCTGCCCCGAATCCCCGATCTCGTTGACTTGCGGCGGTGCGGGCGGGGCCACGTCGCTCGCCGGCGTCGCCGGAGCCGCCTGGCTGCCTGCGGCCGGGGCGCCAGCAGCATCCGGGGCGCCGGAGCCGTCGGGCAGCAGGTTGGGCGTCAGCTCCTCGATGCCGGTGTTGTTAGCCGCAGGTGCCGCTGCCGGCTGCGTGGTGGCGGGAGTCGCCGCCGCCGGAGCCGCAGTCTGCGCCGGGGTTGTCGCGGTCCCGGCGGGCGCCGCCGGTTGATTGTCGCTGCGCGGGATCGGCTGGTTCGGCGGCGGCGCGCCTTCCTTCACCGTCTCCACGCTGACTTTGCCTTTCTCGCTAAGGGCCATCGCCTCGGCGGCGGCGCGAACCATGTCCTCGCTGGCCTGCTTGGCCACTTCGGGTGCGCCCAGCTGCTTGGGATCGACCAGCGTCGGTTCGCCCACGCTCGCCGCCTCGGAAACATCCGGCCGGCGGTGGAAGTTGAGCATGAACTTGCCGATCATGCCGCTCTCGCCGCGGCTTTCCTGCTCCTTCTTGTTCTGCGCAATGGCTTCGGGCGTGGCCTTGGGCACTGGACGATGCAGCGCCTCCAGGCGGGCACGCGCGTCGGCGGCGCGGGCTTCCGCCGGATAGCGGGTCAGAATGCGGTCGTAAGCCTCGGCGGCTTTATCGGTAAAATTCTTGATGATGCCGCCCTTGGCCACCTCGCCCAGCTTGGGATTGGCGCGCGCGGCCTCAAGCTGGCGTTCGTAAATCTGCCCGATCATGTACAGCGTCTCGTCGGCGCCGCTGTACAGCGGATAGGTATCCACCAGGGACTGCAGGCGGGCCATGGCCGCGGCATAGGACTCGCGCAGGTAGTAGAAGCGGCCGATCATGAACTCGCGCTCGGCCAGCACCTCCTGCACCTCCCGCAACCGCTGCTTGGCCTCGGGCACCAGCTTGCTGTCGGGGAACTGCAGGATCATCTGCCGGTACTCGTCCTCGGCCCGCTTGGCGTGGGTGAAGTCGCGGTCGGCCTTCTCCATCTGCCGGTAGTGGATGTCGCCGATGCGCATCTGCGCCTCGGCCGCTTCCGGCATGTTGGGGAAGAAGGTGATGAAGTCCTTGTACTCGCTCTCCGCCTGGGCCAGGGCGGTGGCCCCGCCTTCGGCGTACCAGGAGTCGCCCACCGCCAGCTTGGCGCGGGCCAGGAACTCGGAATCGGGATAGGTGTTGATCAGGGTCTGCAACGTCATGCGCGCCACGTCGTAGTGGTTGTGCTTCATCGCATCCATGGCGCGGTCGAACAGGACCTTGTCCGGCTGCTTGGAATTGACGTTGGCGATGGGATTCTTGACCCGCTTGTTGGTGCAACCTGCCAGGCCGATCAGCAGGGCCGCGGCCGCGATCACCGGGAGAAAACGACGGAACATTCACCTACCTCATGCGGACAGCGCATCCCCCGGCTGTCCGGTCCTGGTCGATACACTTCCCCTCCGCCGGGCGCGGCGAAGCGGGCAGCAGGGGCCAGGCTGCTGGATTCGTCTGCCGTTTAGTTTACAGGAAAGCTGCGGGGAAAGGAAAAGACGGCTGCGCATCTACCGGCACGTTTTGCGCGGCCCGGAAGCGGGCTAAACCCGCTGCAGGGCGGCTTCGCGGGCTGCTTTGAGCAGTCTTTGCGCGTTGGCGGCCGGATCCTTTCCGCCGAACACGGCACTGCCGGCCACCAGCAGCTCGGCCCCGGCGCGCACGATGTCCTGCACCGTGTCCAGCGCGACTCCCCCGTCCACCTCGACGCGGAAATTGAGATTGCGCGCCTGGCGCAGCTCCGCCAGCCGCATGATCTTCTTCAGCGCCCCGGGGATGAACTTCTGCCCGCCGAAGCCGGGATTCACCGACATCACCAGCACGTAGTCCACGATGTCGAGCACCTCGCTCAACGTGTCCACCGGCGTGGCGGGATTGATCACCACTCCTACTTTGGCGCCGTGGGAACGAATCAGGTGCAGGCTGCGATTGAGGTGGATGCAGGCTTCCTGGTGCACCGAGATCCAGTCGGCGCCCGCTTCGGCAAACGCGGGAATGTACTCGTCGGGATTCTCGATCATCAGGTGGCAGTCGAGGGGCAGCTTCGTCGCCTTGCGCAGCGAGGCCACTACCGGCGTCCCGATGGTGATGTTGGGGACGAAGTGCCCGTCCATGACGTCCACGTGCAGGACGGTGGCGCCGCCCGCCTCGGCCGCCTGCACCTGGTCGGCGAGATGGGCAAAGTCGGAGGCGAGAATCGAAGGTGCCAGTTCGATCACGGTATGCTCGCGGGTAGCGGACGGCATGGTACCAGAAAGCTATGAGCTCTGAGCTGACCGGCCCCAGTTGCGAAATTCCCTTCTGGATTGCCGAGCGGGGATTGTCCCGCTGCCGCAGGCCCGGTGCAAGCGGAAATTGGTTGCTTCTGCCAGGCTTGCCGCTCACAGCTCAGAGCTCAAAGCTCAGAGCTTCCCGGGGCAGCCCGTCGGGCAGCTTTGCATCTAACTTCCTGTGAGCGGAATGAGGCTACTGCGGCGGGTTTTGCTGGTCTTCGGCTTTGCCGTGGCCGCCTGCCTCGTGCTCGCGGCCTTGGACGCGGACGCCACCCCGCTGCGCCCTGACATCCGCAAGCTGGTGGCTCAGCCGCGCGACACCATGCAGTTCGCGCCGGCGCGCGCCGGCTGGGACGGTCCCGAAAGCGGACGGAACGATGCCGGCGAGGCCGGCCCCACGTCGGCGGAGTTGACCATGGCCGCGGCGCAGCGCTCCAGCCGCGCGGCGCTGCTGACCGCCGCCCTGCCGGATCTGCGGCTGGTGGTGGCGATCGTCGCCGCCATTCTGATGTTGCGGCTGCTGCGCTGGAACCATGAACGCGAAATGCGGCGTGCCGCCGTTCTTGCCATGCCGGCACACAACGCGCCGCCCTCGGAGCAGAAGGCCGCCTGATACAAGTTTTGCGCGCGAAAAAGGCTTCTCGCCAGACATCCTGAATCGGACGAGGAGCCTTTTCTATTTCCGATTGAATTGGGTGAATTGGTGATTGAGTGATTGGGTGATTGCGGTGGATGCCCAGATCCTCCGACAATCACCAAATCGCCAAATTCTTACTGCGCGGCGGTAGCTTGGCCGGTGGCCGGAGTCGTCGGTGCCGCCGGAGCAGCCGCGGGCGCGGCGCGCCGCGACTTCAGGAACTCCTGCACGAAATATCCCACCGTAGCGGAAAGAATGGTCCCCAGCGCGGTCAACAAGAGCGAGTTCACTGTCGTCAGAAATGCGGGCGATGGTCCGCCTTCACCCGCCGGCGGCACCGGCAGCCAGTTCATCGTCAGGTCGGCGCCATTCACCGCGGAAACCACCAGCGTGCCGCCGCGGCCGGCGGGCGCGTCGAAGCTCCGCCTCACCGACTGATCGTATGCGTAGGCCTCGGAGCGGATGTGCACCTCGACCGTGTGCGCGCCAGGACGCAGCGCGAACGTCTTAGCGAACGAGCCTTCCACCCGGTCCATGATCAGCAGCTTCTTCTTCGTCTTGGCGGTGAGCTGGCCGGAGTAGGCATTTTCCCCGTCAATGGCGATGGTCATGTCGGCAGTGCGGAAGGGATGGCGCACGGTCAGGTGGACATCCACCGACGACGGCCGCAGCACCAGGTATCCGGCCGCCGCCGCCGAAAAGACCGCTGCCGCCAACACGATCATCCGCGTTCTCGCCGGCAGCTTGCGGTAGGCAGCGGCCGCGTCGTGAGTCAACTCACGCAGGAAGGCGTAAATCGCGCCCAACGCGCGCTCAATCTGTAGCAGTGCTTGTTCCATAACAACCTCTATTCTGGGTCGAAGAGAGGCAGACTTCACGTTACGGACGGCCTAGAACCATTGCCGATTCGGCAATCGGCATTCGGCACTCGGCATTTATACTGATTTCATGCCCCTCGGACCTGCCGATCCCAAACGCGTGGACGTCAAGCTGACCGCCGGGACCGGCATGGACATCGAGTGGAAGGACGGCCACAAGAGCTCCTACACCTTCCAGTACCTGCGCGATGCCTGCCCTTGCGCGCTGTGCGACGCCGACCGCGTGCGCGAGAACCGCGAGCCGGGCGAGCGTCCCAAGCAGCAGCCCGGCGCCCTGCCCATGTTCAAGCCGGCGCCCAAGCCGATCGAGGCCGCCGGCGTGGGCAAGTACGCCATCCGCTTCACCTGGAGCGACGGCCACGAGCACGGCATCTACTCCTGGGACTTCCTGCGCGAGTTCTGCCCCTGCCGCGAGTGCTCGTCGCTGCGCCAGGCGTCGAAACCGCCCGGAGCGGGAATCACCCGCACCACGCCGCACTGAAGTGAAGGTCGTGTGGCACGGGTCTTGGACCTGTGATCCGCCATAGTGAACAGTCCATCACGGGTCGGAGACCCGTGCCACACAACCGGCGCTGCTCGCCCCTAGCCACCAGCCCCAAGCCACTTGTAATATCAACGTTTACCTCCGTCTTCACGACGCAGCCTGAACCATGCCCCACGATTTGCCCAAGGCGTACGATCCCGCGGCCATCGAGCCGCGCTGGGCCGAGCACTGGATCGACGAGAAGCTTTTCGACGTTCCCAGTCCCGGAGCGAACGCGCAAGCCTTTACCCTCCTGCTCCCGCCGCCCAACGTGACCGGAGCGCTCCACATGGGGCACATGCTGGAGCACACGCTCATCGACGTCATCATCCGCTGGCGGCGCATGCAGGGCCTCTCCACCGTCTGGATTCCCGGCACCGACCACGCCGGCATCGCCACGCAGCTGATGGTAGAGCGCCAGCTGGCCTCCGAGGGCCTCAACCGCCGCGCCATGGGTCGGGAGAAATTCCTCGAGCGGGTGTGGAAGTGGAAGGAAGAGTACGGCGGGGAAATCCTGCGCCAGATGCGCCGCCTGGGCGACTCGGTGGACTGGCAGCGCGAGTACTTCACCATGGACCAGCGGCTCTCGCGCGCGGTGCGCGAGGTCTTCGTCCGCCTCTACGAAGAAGGGCTGGTCTACCGCGGCACCTACATCGTGAACTGGTGCCCGCGCTGCGTGACCGCCGTCTCCGATCTCGAAGTGGTGCACGAGGACACGCCCGGCAAGCTCTACGAGATCCGCTACCCGGTGAGCGGCAGCCCGGGCGAGTTCATCACCGTGGCCACCACGCGGCCGGAGTCCATGCTGGGCGACACCGCCGTGGCCGTGAACGCGCGCGACGAACGCTACCGCCATCTCCACGGCAAAAAGGTCATCCTGCCGCTGATGGATCGCGAGATTCCCATCATCCTCGACGAGCTGGCGCAGCCCGAG
>DASUBK010000085.1:0-2732 GCA_035763305.1 Terriglobales bacterium
CTCGATGGCTTCTCCAAGACGTATGCCATGACCGGCTGGCGCATGGGCTACGGCGTGATGCGCGCCGACCTGGCCCAGCACGTGGCCCGGCTGATGACCAATTCCAACTCCTGCACCGCCAGCTTCACCCAGCGCGCCGGCGTGGAGGCGCTGCGCGGCGATCAGACTTCGGTGGACAAGATGTGCGCCGAATTCAAGCGCCGCCGCGATTACTTCCTGGAGCGCATCAACAAGATCAAAGGCTTCTCCTGCCGCTCGCCCAAAGGCGCGTTCTACACCTTCCCCAACATCCGCAAGACCGGCTGGGCCTCGAAGAAGCTCGCCGACGCGCTGCTGGAGCAGGCGGGCGTGGCGGCGCTGTCCGGCACGGCGTTTGGCGAGTACGGCGAAGGCTACCTGCGCTTCAGCATCGCCAACTCCATCGAGAACATCGCCAAGGCGCTGGACCGGGTCGAGGAATGGGCGAAGAAGAATCTGTAAGAAACCGGTATTTCGGTATTTCAGTACGCCAGTACCCCGATGCGAGCGGCGCTACCGAGGTCGAGATACCGATGTACTGAAGTACTGAAATACCGCAAAGTCTCAAGGCAGGTCTCAACAGGGCCTGCCTTTTGCTGTCTCCGCCTTAATCCACATGGAGAGCAGCTCAGGGCAACCCCACCCGGCAGCCGCTGCTCATATCTTCCAGGTCCTAACGGCTGCAGACCACAATTTCCGCGGGCCCTGAGGGCATCGCCGGGAAGAAATGCGCAGCCGCACGGGAGAAAGCAGGGGGCAAAGACTATGAAAAAGTTCACACTCGCATTGCTGGTATTCGCTCTGGCCAGTCTGGCCTGGGCCAAGGACAAGGACGACACCGGTCCGTCGGACCTGGAATCCGCCACCGCGACCGTGCAGCACATGACCGCCACCGCCGGTGACAAAGGCGTGCCGCTGGAAGTGATGGAAGGCGCCAAGTGCGTGGCCGTGATTCCCAAGCTGATCAAGGGCGCGTTCATCGTGGGCGGCGAGCACGGCGACGGTGTCGCCACCTGCCGCACCGCCAATGGCTGGAGCGCTCCGGCGCCGTTTACCGTTTCCGGCATCAGCTGGGGACCGCAGATCGGCGGCAAGTCCACCGACCTGATGATGTTCTTCATGAACGACCAGGGCGCCAAGGACCTGATGGCGGGCCACTTCAAGGTCGGCGCCGACGCCAGCGCCGTGGCCGGGCCGGTGGGCCGCTCCGGTTCTGCGGAGGGTGGTTGGAAGGCCGCGATCCTGACCTACTCGAGCGCCAAGGGTGCCTTCATCGGTGCGTCGCTGAACGGCGCCGAACTCCACCAGAACGATAAGGCGACCGAGAAGTGGTACGGCAAGATCGTCCCCTTCCAGGAGATCCTGACCGGTGGCGCTCCCATGCCCAACGCCCAGGCGCGGACCTTCGTCAACGCCGTGGCGCAAGCCAAGGAAGCCGCCAACGCCCGCAAGTAATCTCGAGTTGAAGAACTCGCCTTACTGTTGGTAGGCCCCGGCGCCCACGCCGGGGCCGCCGCGTGCAGCACCCCAAAATACGTGGCGGCGGGCGCCTCGCCCGCCGCTATTTGTTCTGGACCGCGCCCGACCTCGCGCGCACTTTTGTCACTTGAGAGAAGATTGGACCGCGCGCGACCGCGCGCGCAACCCCTATTTCTTTCCCGCTTCCGGCTCTGCCCTCATCGCCTCCCGCAGCGCTGCGATCTCCGCCTCCGCCCGCGCCTTGGCCGCGGCCGCAATCTGCTCGCGCAGCGCGCTGTATTCGTTTAGCTGGCCGTGGAAGTATTCGTCAATCGCCGCGGGATCGTCCACCAACGCCCGCGGAAACGAGATGCTGATGCGGTAGGTGAAGCAGTGGGCGCGCTCGATGCCATACAGCGCGATCTGTTCCGGCCCGATCTCGTAGCGCTCGAATTCGTAAGCGGAGGCGGCCGACTGCGGCGTCCACTGCTCCAGGAACAGGTGATCGTGACGGTGCAGGAAGGCGTTGGCGCGGTAGGCGGCGAAGATCTGGGCGAAGCGCCGGCGCAGCTCCGCGTCGGTACGCTCCTGCTGCCCGATCAGCTCGGAGGTCTTCGTGACGTCCATAGCTACGCTAAGAATAGTACAGATTCGCAGCGGAGGAGTTCTTCGTTCTTAGTTGTTCGTTCTTCGTCGTTGTCAGAGTAGCCCGTCAAACAACCAGGAACGAAGAACCAAGAACTAACAACCAAGAACGAAGAACGCCTCACACCAACCGTGCCACCAGATCGTAGTCATGCGCTTCGGTGACCTCGCAGCGGTGGAACTGGCCGGGAGTTGCGTCGGCGTGGTCACCGAAATCGTTGACGAACACTTTGCCGTCAATCTCCGGCGCGTGCATGGGGGTGCGTGCCTCCCACAGCATGTCGGTCTCTTCCGAGGGGCCTTCCAGCAGCAAATCGAATTGCCGCCCCACCAGCGCCTTCTTGCGCCGGCGGCTGATCGTCTTCTGGATCTGCATCAGCTTGCGGCGGCGGCGTTCGATCTCCCGCGCCTCGACCTTCGCTCCCAGCGCGTGCGCCGCAGCGCCCTCCTGGTCGGAGTAGCCGAACACGCCCAGCCAGTCAAACTGAGCGGCGCGGACGAAGTTGCACAGCTCCTCGAACTCCGCCTCCGTCTCGCCAGGGAAGCCGACGATGAAGGACGTGCGCAAGGTTACCTCGGGAATGGTGCGCCGCATCTTTTCGATGGACTTG
>DASUBK010000086.1:0-5481 GCA_035763305.1 Terriglobales bacterium
TCGTCGGCGGAATCGATTTGGAAGTCCGCACCAAGGTGGCGCGTGACCTCGGCTGGCAGCCCCTGCGCGAGCTGCTGGAGGAGATTCACGATGGCGATCCCACGCTGCGCGGCCAGTGGCCCTTCCAGTACGCCGGCCTGGAGCCGCTGGACAAGCGCCACAAGGATTGGGAGTTGAGGTATGCAGTTGCGTATCAGGTGAACGTAGCGGCCGCGAAACCGAAGGTGAACGACTCGGCGAGCGCCCTGCAACCGGCTGCGAGGTAATTTTCGCCGCCGTTTTTAAGAACCGCAATTTAACGAGATACTCGGGAAGGGAACGACGACAATGCGCGTATTAGTCACCGGACACAAGGGTTATATCGGGACCGCCATGGTCCCCATGCTGCTGAACGCGGGACACCAGGTGCTGGGAATCGACAGCGACCTGTACCGCAACAGCACCTACGGCAACGCCCTGCCGCAGGTGCCGGAAATCATCAAGGACGTCCGCGACATCGAGAAGTCCGACCTGAAGGGGATTGACGCCATTATCCACCTCGCCGGCCTCTCCAACGATGCCCTCGGCGACCTCGACCCGGAGCTCACCTACGCCATCAACTACCACGCCTCGGTGCGGCTGGCGCAGATGGCGAAGGAGTTGGGCATCAACCGCTTCGTCTTCGCTTCCTCCTGCAGCAACTACGGCGCGGCCGGCGACAAGATTCTCGACGAGAGCGGCGAGCTGAACCCAGTCACCGCATACGCGATTTCCAAGGTGAAGGTCGAGCAGGAAGTTTCCCAGATCGCCGACGACAAGTTCAGCCCGGTGTTCATGCGCAACGCCACCGCCTACGGCGTCTCGCCGCGCATTCGCTTCGACATCGTGCTCAATAACCTGACGGCATGGGCTTACACCACCGGCCACATCCTGCTGAAGAGCGATGGAACGCCGTGGCGTCCGCTGGTGCACATCGAGGACATCAGCCTGGCGGCCATCGCCATGATCGAAGCGCCCCGCGCGGTGGTGCACAACCAGCACTTCAACGTCGGCCAGAACTCGGAAAACTACCAGATGCGGACCCTGGCCGAGATCGTGAAGGAAACGGTTCCCAACTGCGAGATTGCCTTCGCCGACGGCGCCGAGCCCGACAAGCGCAACTACCGCGTCAACTTCACCAAGTACACCAACGCGTTTCCCAATCACCAGCTGCGCTGGAACGTGCGCCGCGGGGCCAAGCAGATCTACGAGTCCTACCGCGCGATTGGGCTCCAGCGCGACGAGTACGAGGGACCGAAGTACAAGCGCATCGCGCAGCTGAAGTCGCTGCTGGCCAGCGGCCAGCTGGATACCAACCTGCGCTGGAAGGTCACCAAGGCCGTTCCGGTGGGAGTGAACGCGTAGTGCGGACGGTGCGGCGAATCGCGCCAGGAGGCCGGCGGTGATCTTTCACGACACGCCCGTTGCGGGCGCGCGTCCTCGAGGTCAAGCGCATCGAGGATCACCGCGGCTTCTTCGGCCGCATCTGGTGCCAGAACGAGCTGCGGCAGCAGGGACTGAAATCGGAAATCGCGCAGGCCAACGTCGGCTTCAGCCTGAAGCGAGGCACGCTGCGTGGCTTGCATTTCCAGGCCGCACCGCACACTGAGGTCAAGGTCGTGCGCTGCACCCGCGGTTCGATGTTCGACGTGATCGTGGACCTGCGCCCGAATTCGCCCAGCTACAAGCGCTGGTTCGGGATCGAACTCAGCGCCGACAATCACAAGATGTTGTACGTTCCGGAAGGTTGTGCCCAAGGCTACATCACGCTCGAGGACAATACCGAGATGTACTACAACACGACCGAGTTTTATCATCCGGAAACGGCCTCCGGCGTTCGTTTCGACGATCCGGAATTCGGAATTGAATGGCCCATGGCGCCGGCGGTGATCTCCGACCAGGATCGCAGTTGGCCGGATTATGCCGGGCGGGCCGCGCAACTGAAGTTCTAAGGGAAGGAAGGGAAGAGCCGTGATTCTGGTGGACAGGGCATTAGCGGAGAGGCAGCAGAATAATAATCCCGTGCGCGTGGCGATCGTGGGCGCGGGGTACAGCGGGCGCACGGTGGCGCACCAGATCCTGCACTCGTTTCCCGGCATGCGGCTGGTGGCGATCTCCAACCGGACGCTGAGCGCGGCGCAGCGGGCTTATACCGCGGCCGGCGTGAGCGAGGCCCGCACCGTGACCAGTCCGGCGGCGCTGGAGCAGGCGATCCGCGACGGCGTCTATGCCGTCACCGAGGATCCCGCCGTGGTGTGCGATGCGAATGGAATCGATGCCATCATCGAAGCTACCGGCACCATCGAGTTCGGCGCCGGCGTGGTGCTGCGCGCCATCGAGCACGGCAAGAACGTCATCCTGCTGAACTGCGAACTGGATGCGACCCTGGGGCCGATTCTCAAGGCGCGCGCCGCCCGTGCGGGAGTCATGTATTCCAACACCGACGGCGACGAGCCAGGCGTGGCGATGAACATGATCCGCTTCGTGCGCTCCATCGGCCTAAAACCGCTGGTGGCCGGGAACCTGAAGGGGCTTTACGATCCCTACCGCACTCCGGAAACGCAGCGCAAGTTCGCCGAGGCCAACAACCAGAAGGCCACCACGATGACCTCCTTTGCCGACGGCACCAAGCTGTCGGTGGAACTGAATGTTCTGGCCAACGCCACCGGCTTCGGCGTGGGCAAGCGCGGCATGTACGGGCCGGCGCTGGCGCACGTGAACGACAGCCCCAAGTTCTTCGCCGATAAACTGCGGCAGGGCGGCATGGTGGACTTCCTCTGCGGCGCGGCGCCCAACAATGGCGCCTTCGTGGTGGCTCACACCGAGGACCCGGTGAAGGCCGCCTACCTCAAGTATCTGAAGATGGGCGAGGGCCCGCTGTACACTTTCTACACTCCTTTCCATCTTCCCCAGTTGGAGATCCCGCTGACCGTCGCACGCGCGGTGTTGTTCCGTGACGCCACGGTGTCGCCGCTGGGCGCGCCGGTGTGCGATTCCGTCGCCATCGCCAAGCGCGATCTGAAGGCGGGCGAGGTGCTGGACGGCCTGGGCGGGTTCACCTGCTATACGCTGATCGAAAATTACGACCAGAGCCTGCGCGAACAGGCGCTTCCCATCGGCGTCTCCGAGGGATGCGTCCTCACGCGCGACGTGGCCAAGGATCAACTCGTTACCTACGCCGACGTGAAGCTGCCGGCGGGCCGGTTGTGCGACCGCCTGCGCCGCGAGCAGCAGGAATTCTTTGCCGCGGGCGCCACGCCGGCGAAAGCCATGCACACCGTTCAGGTCGGATAGACGGATTGACCGCCGAGTTCGGCGGGTCGGGCCGAGTCACGAAGGAACACCATGAACCACAACGGCAACGAACAGCGAGCGCCGCGCGTGCTGATGTTCTCGCAGGAGAACATCTGCGAACACGCGGTGTGGAGATGTTCGTTTCACGAGTTCCAGCGCATCGTGCAGGAGATCGACGCGGTGGATGTGATTGCGCCTCCTACCCGGCCCTGGTACCTGAACGGCAAGCGCGCGGCTCTGCGCACCGGACAGTATTTCCGCCTCCCCTTCAATCCAGGTGTGAGGCCGGTCAAACTGGAGCGTGATTACGACCTGTTCTTTGCCGTGGTGGAGAAGCCGTCGGAACTGTTGAACCTCCGCGCCGTGAACTGGAAGGACCGTTGCAAGACTTCCATCTGCTGGGTGACGGAGTTCTACGCGTACGAAATTGCAACCCACAAGAGTTGCATGGAGGTGCTGGCGGAGTTCGACCATGTGCTGTTCATGTTCGTGACCAGCGATCCCTTCCAGCGCGAGATCGGCGGGCGCGGATCCTACCTGGCCGCCGGCGTCGATTGCGAGCTTTTCTGTCCGGTGCCGAACCCGCCGGCGCGCAGCATTGACGTCCTCAGCATCGGCCGCCGGTCGCCGGTCACGCACCAGGCGTTGCTGCGGGCCATGCGCGACAAGGAACTGTTCTACGTCTACGACACCATCAACGACCTGCGCGCCTATGACCTCGACGAACACCGTTTGCTGACGGCCCAGCGTGCCCAGCGGAGCCGCTATTTCATCGTCAATCCCGGCAAGATCAACATGCCGGAGGAGACGGGCGGGCAGAGCGAGTTCGGGTACCGCTTCTTCGAGGCGGCCGCTCCCGGCACCATCATGCTGGGCGAGCGCCCGCGCAATAACAAGGAGTTCGACCGCATCTTCCACTGGGAAGATGCCGTCATCGAGATGCCGTTCGACTGCCCGGAAATCGTTTCCCTCATCCGCGACCTCGATCGCCAGCCGGAGCGGCAACGCAAGATTCGCGAAACCAACATCGTGCAGTGTTTGCTGCACCACGACTGGGTGTATCGCTGGGAAGCGGCGCTGGCGATCGCCGGCCTGGCACCGTTGCCGGAGCTGTCGGCGAGAAAGCGGCGCCTGCAGCAGTTGGCAGCCGGCGTCCAGGAGCTGCAGCGCGAGGCGAAAAAATCGGGGGGCCGATGAACGATCCCAGTCAACGACCCGCATCACACGCCCCGGCCCCGCCGGCGGCGCGCGGGTTTGTTGACTACTACCGCTGCCCGCCCGAGATGGCGCCGTTCCACATCGCCGGCTCCGCATCGTCGCGGCCGGGCTTTTTTCGTTTCGGCGCGCCGCTGTGCTATGGAACCCTGGCTGAGGGCCAGCCCGCCGACAGTCCCGCCGGAAAGCTCTTCGACGCCTCCGCCACGGTCCGCGCATCCGCGGGCAACATCTCACTTCCGTTCGATCCTACCGAGGCCGCGGAAAACCTGCGCCGCGAGCGGTACGTGGCCACCGGCGACTCCGAACGGCAGCTGCGCAAGCTGTACTATTCGGTCCGTCCCCTGCTTCCTCTGCAGGTACGCACGGCATTGCAGCGGTTGGTGGTGCGGCGTCGCCGCAGCGCCGTGTTTCCCGCCTGGCCGGTCGACGACTCGGTGGATCAGATCTTCGAATCGATGATGCAGTTGGCGATCTCCGCCGCCGGAGGTCACGAGGTTCCGTTTATCTGGTTCTGGCCGGAGGGCCGGCAGTCAGCGCTGATCGTCACTCACGACGTCGAGGAGGCCCAGGGCGCGGCGCATTGCGAGACCTTGATGGACATCGACGAGTCCTTCGGGGTGCCGGCGGCGTTTCAGGTCATTCCCGAAAGCCGATACGGCGGCGTCGAGCAACTGGTGTCGCGCCTTCGAGCCCGCGGCTTCGAGGCAAACCTCCACGATCTCGATCACGACGGCCGGCTGTACGAAGACCGCCAGCTCTTCAACCGCCGCGCCGGTAAGATCAACGCGTACGCGCGGCAGTACGGCATGCACGGTTTCCGTGCCGGCGCCATGCATCGCAACCAGGAGTGGTTTGACGCGCTGGAATTCGACTATGACATGTCCGTGCCCACCGTCTCGCATCTGGAGCCGCAAAAGGGCGGGTGCTGTACGGTCATGCCGTACTTCATCG
>DASUBK010000087.1:0-4173 GCA_035763305.1 Terriglobales bacterium
TTGGCGATCTTCGCCTTGGACTTGCCGAACTGCATCACCCAGCCGCACCGCCTGCCCCACGGCGGAATGCGCCATGCGAAAGGGAACTCCGCGGCTGACCAGGTACCGCGCCGCCGCGGTGGCGTTGAGGTATCCCGCCGAAGCGGCCGCGCGCATGCGCTCGAAGTCGAACTCCACCGCCTCCACAAAGCCGCGCACGATGCCCAGCATCTGCACCAGCGTGTTGGCGGCGTCGAACAGCGGCTCCTGCGCCTCCTGCATATCCTTGTTGTAGGCCAGCGGCAGGCCCTTGAGCGTGACTGTCAGGGTGGTGGCGGCGCCGATCACCCGGCCCGCCTTGCCGCGCACCAACTCCAGCAGGTCGGGATTCTTCTTCTGCGGCATGGCGCTGGAGCCGGTCGAATATTTTTCCGGGAGCCTCACGAAGCCGTACTCGATGGTGGAAAAAAGCGCCATCTCCTCCGCCCAGCGGCTGAGGTGCAGCGCGATGTGCGAGCCCACCTGCAGAAATTCCAATTCGAAGTCGCGGTCGCTGGTCGCGTCCATGCTATTGGCCGAGATGCCGTCGAACTTCAGCTCCCGAGCCATCGCCTCGCGGTCGAGTACGATGCCCGGGCCCGCCACCGCTCCCGACCCCAGCGGCAGCACGTTGACGCGCTGGCGGCAGTCGGCCAGGCGATCGGTGTCGCGCAGCAACATCTCCACCCAAGCCAGCAGCCAATGCGCCACCAGCACCGGTTCGGCGCGCTGCAGGTGGGTATACGACGGCATCACCGCGGTTCCCGCGCCCTCCGCCTGCTCAATCAACGCTTCGCAAACCGCGCCCAGCAGGGAAGCGATGGTATCGATCCTCCGGCGCGTGTACAGCCGCAGGTCGGTGGCGATTTGTTCGTTGCGGCTGCGCCCGGCGTGCAGCTTGAAGCCGGTGTCGCCGATGATCTCCACCAGCGCCTGCTCGACAAAGTGGTGCACGTCCTCGATGCCGGGCTTTTCCAGCGCGGACTTGTCATCCGCCTTGGCCGCGATCTGCTCCAGCCCGCGCTCGATGTTCCTCACCTCGTCGGCCGAGAGCACGCCCGTCTTGCCCAGCGCGTGCGCGTAGGCGCGGCTGGCCGCGATCTCGTCCGGGATCAGGCGCCAGTCGAACGGGAACGACCGCTGCCAGTCTTCAAATGCGGGATCCAGCGGCTCGCGAAAGCGCCCGCTCCAGAGCTTTTCTGTCATTGTGGGTTGAATTAAAACACGGAGGCACGGAGTCACGCAGAAATTAAGAAAAGCCGAACCGCGGATTCTCGCGGATAAGCGCGGATTCAGAAAAGACGAAACTCAGTCCGCGAGTCTCCGCGAAAATCCGCGGTTAGATTCCTCCCTCCGTGTTTCCGTGCCTCCGTGTTGAAATCTATTTTCCTGCCGTGACCCGCAGCTCCGACTTGCGCAGCGGCGCCTGCACTCGCGCCGGCAGACCCAGAATGCGGATGAACCCTTCCGCGTCCTTGGGGTTGTAGCCCGACATGCTGAACGCCGCCAGCCCGGTCTGGTACAGCGAGTACTCCGACTGCCGCCCCGCGACCGTGACGTTGCCCTTGTACAGCTTCAGCGTAATGCTGCCGGTCACCGTCTGCTGCGTGGTGCTGACGAAGGCGTCCAGCGCCTCGCGCAGCGGCGTGAACCACAGCCCGAAGTACACCAACTCCGCGTACTTGAGCGCGATCTGCTGTTTGAAGTGCAGCACCTCGCGGTCCAGGCACAGCGACTCCAGCTCCTGGTGCGCGCGCAGGATCAGCGTTCCGCCCGGCGTCTCGTAGCAGCCGCGCGACTTGATGCCCACGAAGCGGTTCTCTACCAGGTCCACGCGGCCCACCGCGTTGCGCCCGCCGATCTCGTTCAACTCGTCCACCAGCGCCACCGGCGAGACCCGCTTGCCGTTGAGGCTGGCCGGCGTGCCCTGCTCGAAGCCGATCTCGACCTCTTCCGGCTTGTCCGGCGCCTGCTGCGGCGACAGCGTCAGTTGCCACATGTCGGCGTTGGGCTCGTTGTTGGGATCTTCCAGTTCGCCGCCCTCGTGGCTGAGGTGCCACAGGTTGCGATCGCGCGAATATATCTTGGTGCGGCTCGCCTCCACCGGGATGCCGCGCGCCTCGGCGTAGTCGAGGCAGTCCTCGCGCGAGTTGAGCGTCCACTCGCGCCACGGCGCGATCACCTTCAACTCCGGCGCCAGCGCCTGGTAGGCGTGCTCGAAGCGAACCTGGTCGTTGCCCTTGCCGGTGCAGCCGTGCGCCACCGCCGTCGCGCCCTCCTCCAGCGCCACTTCCACCTGCCGCTTGGCGATGACCGGCCGCGCCATCGAGGTGCCCAGCAGGTAGGTGTGCTCGTACACCGCGCCCGCGCGCACCGTCGGGAAGACGTAGTCCTTCACGAACTCCTCGCGCAGGTCCTCGATGTACACCTTGCTGGCGCCGGTCTTCTTCGCCTTGTCGGCGACCGCCTGCATGTCGTCGCCCTGGCCCACGTCGCCCACCATGGCGATGACCTCGCAGCCGTAGTTCTCCTTCAGCCAGGGAATGATGATGGAGGTGTCGAGACCTCCGGAGTAAGCAAGAACAACTTTTTCGGACATATCACCCCAGTCGTTAGTCGCTAGTCGTTGGTCGCTAGCGGTTCGCTGCAGAGATCTTTGCACAGAGTGTACGCTGATCAGCAGCCTGGAAGCCGGCGACGTTCTGCCAACGACTAACGACTGCTGACCAACGACTCTTTACGCGTGCGCGGTCTTCATCCTTCCCGGATGGCGCGTGCCCTGGCTGGCCAGCAGCACCAGGATCGCGTTCTGCACGTGCAGCCGGTTCTCCGCCTCGTCGAAGACCACCGACTGCGCCGAATCCAGCACCTCGTCGGTGACCTCGTCCCCGCGATGCGCCGGCAGACAGTGCAGGAACAGCGCCCGCGGCGAAGCCAGCTTCATCAGCCCGCGGTTTACCTGGAACTCGCGGAACAGCTTGTCGCGGTCCGCGGCCTCGCTCTCCTGTCCCATGCTCGCCCATACATCGGTATAGATGGCGTCGGCGCCGGCGACCGCGGCCTTGCAGTCGTTGCTGATCTCGATCCGCGCTCCGGTCTTGGCCGCCATTTTTTGCGCCGCCTTGACCACGTTCTTGTCCGGGCCATAGCCCACCGGCGTCGCCAGCGCGAAGTTGCTGCCCAGCGCGGCGGCGGTGAGCATCAGCGAGTGCGCGACATTGTTGCCGTCGCCGACGAACGCCAGCTTGATGCCGGTCACGTCGCCGAACTTCTCCTGCAGGGTGAAGTAGTCGGCCAGCGCCTGGCAGGGATGCTCCAGCTCGGTCAGGGCGTTGATCACCGGAATCGAGGCGTGCTGCGCCATGCCGGTGACGGTCGAGTGCTTGAAGGTGCGCAGGATCACGCCGTCCACCCAGCGCTCCAGGTTGTGGGCGACGTCGGCCAGCTTCTCCCGGCCCTCGATGCCACCCGCGCCGTACTCCATGAACATCGCGTGCCCGCCCAGCTTGGTGATGCCGACCTCGAAGGTGATGCGGGTGCGCAGCGAGGGCTTCTCGAACATCAGCACGAACTGCTTGCCGGCCAGCGCGCCCTGGAACATCGCCGGGCGCGACTTGATCATGCGCGCCAGGTCGAAGATCTCGCGCACGTCGCTGGGCGAGAGGTCCTGGATGGAGAGCAGGTCGGAGAGCGCGAAGCTGTTCAACGGCTGCGCGGCCGGCCGCATCGGCGGAATCGCGGAAATCATGGTTGTGTGCTCCTGCGCCAAAAAGTTTTGAGGACAGCCGCGCCGGCTGTCCTTCCGTGCGTTTCGCGTTTCTTCTGTCCCCAGCCACTCCCTGCGTAGCGCCGCCCTGCAGGCGGCGGGTCCGCCGGCAGAATGCCGGCGCTACCACCGAGCGACCGTCAACCCATCAGCTCGCGCAAGCGGTTGTTCAGCTCGCGCGCGTCCTTGGCCGAGGGAGCGATCACCAGGATGGTGTCGTCCCCACCCAGGGTGCCGACCACCTCCGGCCAGCCCTCCGAATCCAGCGCCGCCGCCACCGGCTGGGCGCTGCCCGCGCTGGTCTTGATCACCAGCAGGTTCTGCGCCTCGCGCACATCCACCACGAACTCGCGCAGCAGATTCGCCAGCGAAGGCAGATCGGAACCCGC
>DASUBK010000088.1:0-8513 GCA_035763305.1 Terriglobales bacterium
GCGCGCGGTCCAAGTCCAAGGGCGCTGTGCTAATCCGGACGGTGGCATCCCAAAAGCGCACACCGGCTTCGCGGCAGAGCGGTCTTCAGAGCTGATAATGAACAACTTAGAGGGTTGACAGCGGCGCTCGGCGTGCAACGATGCTGCCCGGATACGTACGCCGACGAGGAGGGTAGAACGTGGACACGTTGCGGAAGGATTTGCGCTACGCGCTGCGCACGCTGCTGAACGCTCCGGCATTTACCGTGGTGGCGGTGCTGACTTTGGCGCTGGGAATCGGCGTCAATACCGCCATGTTCAGCGTGGTCAATGCGGTGCTGCTGCGGCCGCTTCCCTTCCCGCAGCCGGACCGGTTGATGAGCCTTACCACCATGAATTGGCGCCATGGCGCGCCCGGACCGAACGCCATTTCGTATCCCGACTTCCTCGACTACCGCTCCGGCAACCGCAGCTTCCAGAACATAGCCAGCTACTACGACAGCGATCTGGCTCTGACCGGCCATGGAGAGGCGGTCATGCTGCGCGGCCAGATCGTGGCTTCGGGCCTGCTGAAGGTGCTGGGCGTGCAGCCGGCGCTGGGACGCGATTTCCTGCCCGAGGACGATGAGGCCGGCCATCACGTGGCGATCCTCAGCCACACCGCCTGGCAAGCCCGCTTTCAAGGCGACCTTAGTGTCGTCGGGAAATCGGTGACCTTGGGCGGCAAGCCGTACACCGTGATCGGGATCATGCCGGAGGGATTTCAGTTCCCGGTCCGCTCGCAGGCGACGGATGTGTGGGTCACCATGGCCCGCGATTTCGACATCGACAAACCTGGGGACAAGCCGGTGGGAGCGCAGCGCGGAGCACACTTCATGAGCGCCATCGGGCGGTTGAAGCCGGGCGTCACGCGCGAACAGGCGGAATCGGACATGACGGCCATCGCCCGGGCGCTCGCCGTGCAGTATCCCAACAGCAACACCTACAACAAGAGCGTGCGCGTGGAAGGCTATCTGACCCACCTGGTGGGCGACACCCGGACGCCGCTGACCATCCTGCTGGCGGCGGTGGGTTTCGTGCTGCTGATCGCCTGCGCGAATGTCGCCAACCTGGTGATGACGCGCAGCAGCGGGCGCTCGCGGGAGATGGCGGTGAGAGCCGCGCTGGGAGCGACGCGCGGCCGCATCGTGCGGCAGTTGATCACCGAATCCATGGTGCTGGCCACAAGCGGCGCGTTTCTGGGCGCGCTGCTGGCGGAGTGGGGCGTTTCCGCCATGGTGAAGTTGTATCCGCAGAATCTGCCGCGGGCGGAGCAGGTGGGTATGGACGGGCGGGTGCTGCTGTTTACCGTAGCCCTGGCCATTTTCACCGCGATCCTGTTCGGGCTGATGCCGGCGCTGCAAGCCTCGCGCACCGACGTCAACGAGGCCATGCGCGAGGGCGGCCGCGGCAGCATCGGCGATGCCAAGCACACGCGCGTGCGCTCGGTGCTGGTAATCGCGGAGACCGCCCTGGGCGTGATGCTGCTGATCGGGGCAGGATTGCTGATTCGCAGCCTCAACCGGTTGTCGCGTGTGGACCTGGGCTTCAACCCTTCACACCTGCTGACGGCCAACTTCGACCTGTCGCAGACGCGCTACAACGGCGACAAGATGGACCTCTTCGTCACCGAGCTTCTGGGTAAGCTGCGGGCGATTCCGGGCGTGATGGCGGTAGGCGGCACGCAGCAGTTGCCGCTATCGAACGACGACTGGGGGATCTCCTTCGATATCGTGGAGCGGCGCCTGCCGCCGAGCCAGCAGCCCTCGGCAGGGTTCTATACGGTCACCACCGATTTCTTCCAGGCGCTGCAGATTCCCCTGCTGCAGGGCCGATTGTTCGACGAGCGCGACAACCGCGAGGGGAACCCGGTAATGATCGTCAACCGGGAGTTCGCGAGCAAGTTCTTCCCCAACGAGAACCCGATCGGCAAGCTGATCGAGATCGGCGCCGGCGAAGGCAAGGCGCGGGAGCGGTGGAAGACGCGCGAGGTTGTGGGCGTGGTGGGCGACATCCGCTCCTCCGACCTGGACCAGGCGCCGCGGGCAGCGTATTTCGTTCCTCAATCGCAATTGATGTGGGGTCCACCGACGCTGATCCTGCGGACGGCGGGCGATCCCAACAGCGTGGCGCCGCAGGTACGGAAGATCATCGCCGCCATGGATCCCGATGCGCCGGTCTATGACATCAAGACGATGGAGGATTACCTGGCGCTGGACCTCGGCCGGGCGCGCTTCCAGACGGTGCTGCTGGGACTGTTCGCGGGCATCGCACTGCTGCTGACGGCGATCGGATTGTATGGGGTTATCGCCTACGGCGTCGCGCAGCGGACGCACGAGATTGGGGTGCGCATGGCCTTGGGGGCCTCGCGCAGCGATGTACTGCGCATGGTAGTGAACCGCGGATTGCTGCTCACCCTGGCGGGCGTCGGCGCGGGCGTGCTGGGAGCGGTGGCGCTGGCGCGCTTTATCCAGTCGCTGCTCTACCAGACGCCGCCGCGCGATCCGCTCACTTACACGGTGGTGTGCGTCAGCCTCAGCATTGTGGCGCTGCTGGCCAGCTACATTCCCGCAATGCGGGCTACCCGCATCGATCCCATGGTGGCGCTGCGCTACGAGTAGGGGGAACTTTTCCCCCTCCAGCGGCGTACCATGGATCAGGAGCTGGAGGGGGTTATGTACTGCAACTACTGTGGCAAGGCGATTCAGGACGACGCCAACCTGTGCGCGTATTGCGGGAGAGTGGTGGGAGCGCGGATCGTCACGCGGCCGCCGCTGGTGCGGGCGAGAGCCGGCCGGAAGGTAGCCGGAATCTGCCTGGGCCTGGCGCGGCACCTGGGAGTGGATCCCACGCTGATGCGCGTGATCGTGATCTGCCTCATGATCGTCTTCCCGCCGACGCTGCTGGCGTACTTCCTGGCGTGGATCGTGATGCCGGAGGAGCCGGAGGTGGTGGTGCTGCCGGCGACGCCGGCGGTGCCGAGTCCGCCCAAGGTGTAGAGAGTTTCAGTTTCAGTTTCAGCTTTTGAGGTTTCGGAGGTGTGGAGGTTCGTTCTCCGCGGTCCGAAACCTCTTCCCTTGTTACAATTTCGGCGAAACATCCGAAACTTCCGCGACCTCCGACACCTTTCCTATGCTGGTTCGCAGCGGCGATGCCGAGATTCATTACGAAATCCTGGGTAGCGGGCCGGAAGTGGTCCTGCTGCATCCGTTTCCTGCCACTCGGAACGTGTGGCGTCCGGTGGCGGTGGCGCTGAGCGCGCGCTACCGGATGATCCTGCCCGACCTCCGCGGGCATGGCGATTCCGGCACCGGCGAGGGCCCAGCCACCATGGCGAAGCACGCGCAAGATCTCGCGCGGGTATGCGATGACGCGGGCGTGGGCAAGGCGGTGTTCGCCGGCAATTCGATCGGCGGATACATCCTGTTGGAATGCTGGCGGCAATGGCGGGAGCGCATTCGCGGCCTGGTGCTCTGCGATACCAAGGCACAGGCGGACACGGCGGAGGGCCGGGCCACGCGGCTCAAGTCGGTGGACGAGGTCAGGAAGAACGGCAGCGCCGGGTTCGTGGAGAACAATCTGCAGAAGCTTCTGGGCGCGAGCACGCGCGACAACCGGCCGGACATCGTGGACACGGCGCGCAAGATGATGCAGCGAGCCACGGTGGAGGGAATCGCGGCGGTACAGCAAGGCATGGCGGAGCGCCCGGACTCGGTGGCGACGCTGGCGACGATCGATGTGCCGGCGCTGGTGGTGGTCGGAGATGAAGACGTGGTGACGCCGCCGGGCGACGCGGAGTTGATGCAGCGGAGCATCCGTGGCAGCGAGTTGCGGCGGATCGCGAAGGCCGGGCACTACGCGCCGCTGGAGCAGGCAGAGGCGGTGACGGCGGCGATGCGGGAGTTTCTTTCCCGGATCAGGTGATCGAGGCAGAGTCATCCCGGCCGAGGGCGGCCGGGTACACCCGAGATTGCGCGCGGCCGCGCGCGGTCAAAATCTGTCTTGCGTCGAACATCCGCAGGCGAGGGCGCCTGCGGCTACGCGATTCGGCCTGCGGCTACGGAATTCGGGTAGAATGCGGGCTGTCATGGTGGATACCTTCCTCGTACCCCAGAAATCAACCATCAACGCCAAGGGCGATGGGCCGGCGGTGGAGATCGGCGGCGGCGGAACGCGCGTGCTCTTGGCGTCGCTGAACATCACCAAGGTCATCGAGCAGGAGTCGCTGGACGTGAGCGTGTGGGGCTCGGCCGACGGCTCCAACTTCGGCGCCAAACCGCTGGCGGCCTTTCCCCAGAAGTTCTATCGCGGGACGCACCCGCTGCTGCTGGATTTGCGGGCCACGCCGGAGATCAAGTACCTGCGGGCGCACTGGGAAGCGGCGCGCTGGGGCCGCGGCGTGGAGACGCCGATGTTCGAATTCGAGGTGGGGCTGAAAGAAGTCCCGGCGGATCTGCTGGCGATTCCCAACGGCACGCTGGCGTCGGCGGCGCACCAGTAGGGTTTCCAGAAAACAAAAAACCCGCCGCGGTTTGTGGCCGCGGCGGGGAGAAGTGCCTACTTGGCGGCGAAGGCGCGGACCTGATCGAGAGTCTGGCGCGCGTGCACCGAGTCGGCGCCGCTGGGGTCGCGGCTGATGAACTGCTCCAGTTGGGTGATCGCCTGGGAATAGTCCTTCAACCCGAGGTAGGCGTGGGCCATCACCAGATGCAGCGGGGGATAATCCGCAGCCGCGAGATCGCCGGCCTTGGCCGCCTGCTGCAGCGATTTCTGATAGTCGCCCTTTCCGAGCAACGCCTTGCTGAGTTCAAAATGCAGCTGCCAGGCGGAGGCGGCCAGCGCCTCGGCGCGCGACAGGATGCGGATGGCGTCGTCGTAACGCGTCTGCATGTTGTAGGCCGAGCCGAGGACGATGTAGCCGAGGCCGTAGGTGGGATCGTTCTTGACCGCGGATTCCAGGTCGGGCACGGCGGCGGCGGCATTGCCGCGCTGCATGGCAATCAGAGCCCGCAGAGTCAGGGCCGGGGCGTAGGTGGGCGCGATCTCGAGCGCCTTCTGAATCTCCTTGGAGGCGTCGTCGAGCTTGTTCTTGTCCACGTGCTGCTGCGCCTTGTTGTACAGGCTGCGTGCCTTGCGCGGCACCTTCATCTGGGCGACGGAAACCGTGTTCTGGCTGCCCGCGGCGGCCTGGTCGCTGTCCGCAGCCATCCGCAGCGAGACGGAGGTGCCCATGCCGAAAACCTCCACCTGCTCGCGCGCTTCGTTGACGCCGCTGGTGACCACCACTTCATAATGGCCGCTGGCCAGTTGTTCGAATTCGAAGCTGCCGTTGGGCAGGGTGTAGGTGGCGTTGAGCACCTGCCCGCTGCCGGGCGAACGCAGCTCGACGCGAGCGTTGGAAACAGCTTTGCCTTCCACCGTCCGCACGCTGCCGCTGAGGGAAGCGCTGGCGATCGGGTTGTCGGCGGCGCTCAAGCTGGTTTGCGGAAGGCCGGGGAGCCGTTGGGCAGCAGCGCTGAAGCAGAACAGGATCACTAGGAGGTAGATCGCGGCCCGGTAATTCATGCTTGCGTCCTTGTCGAGCAGGGCGGGGCTCAAGAGGCAGGGACTCTGAACACCTGGGTTCACCACACTCGGCACGGCTTGGTTGTTCCGTGCTAATGGGTGAGATGACACTTAATACCGGGAGTTGTCCCTGATGGTGCGTCGAGATCAGACAAAAAGGATTTTGTCAACAGGCAACCAGAAATGCTGCACCATAACCAAGGCGCTGACGTAGTGACGGTCCGGCCGGCGCGGAACGTGAGCGGGGGCGTTCGCTTGCCCGGCGACAAGTCCTTGTGCCACCGCTATGCCATGCTGGGCGCGCTGGCGCAGGGGACGACGAAGCTGCGCAACTTCTCCAACGGCGCCGATTGCGCCAGCACCCTGGGCTGCGTGGCCGCGCTGGGCTGCAAGGTGTCGCGCGACGGCGACGCGGTGGAAATCGCCGGCGGCGCACTACGCGCGGCGCAAGCGCCGCTGGATTGCGGCAACTCGGGTTCGACGATGCGCATGCTGGCGGGCGTGCTCGCCGGGCAGCCGTTTACCTCGGAGATGGTCGGAGACGAGTCGCTGTCGCGGCGTCCCATGCGGCGGGTGATGGAGCCGCTGACAAAGATGGGCGCGCGCATCGAGGCGCAGGAGGGGCACGCGCCGCTGCGCATTCATGGCGGGGGCCTGCGCGGCATCGAGTACCGCCTGCCGGTGGCCAGCGCGCAGGTGAAGTCAGCGGTGCTGCTGGCGGGGTTGTTCGCGGAGGGCGAAACCTGGGTCGAGGAACCGCTGCGCACCCGCGACCACACGGAAATTGCATTGGAGGCGTTCGCAGGCGAAGTGCTGCGAGCATCGCATCGCATAGGCGTGCGCGGCGGGCAGAGGCTGGCGGGGATCGAGACCACAGTGCCGGGCGACATGTCGTCGGCGGCATTCTTCTTGTGCGCGGCCGCGTTGTTTCCCGAGTCGCAGGTGATGATCGACGACGTGCTGCTCAATCCCACGCGCGCCGTGCTGCTGGATGTGCTGGCCATGGTGGGAGTGCGCACGCCGATCCTCCGCCTGGAGCAGCGCCATGGCGAGCTGGTGGGAACTATCCAGGTGCAGCCCGGCGCATTGGGCGGGGCGACCATCGCAGGCGCGCACGCCGCGGCGCTGATCGACGAGTTGCCGGTGCTGGCGGCCATCGCGCCGTACACCGCCGAGGGCGTGGAGATTCGCGACGCGAAGGAACTGCGGGTGAAGGAGTCGGACCGCATTGCGGCGGTCAGCGCGAACCTGCGCGCCATGGGAGCGGAGTTCGAGGAGCGCGAAGACGGCTGGCGCATTCCCGGCGGGCAGCGGCTGCATGGAGCGGAGATCGATTCGTTCGGCGATCACCGCATTGCCATGGCGTTCGCGGTGGCGGCCCTGCGCGCGACGGGCGAGACCGTCATCCACGATGCCGGCGCGGCGCGCATCTCGTATCCCGAGTTCTTCCAGGATTTGGAGCAGCTGGTGGATCGATAAAGCCAGCGCTCTTCCTTCGAGCTCTTTGCGACCTTGGCGGTTGATTTCACCGCGAAGGAAGCAGAGGAACGGCAAGGGCTATGGCTCCGGCGGAAACGCCAAGAGCAGCCCGCGCGCTGCTCGTTTGCTTTCGCGCGCACGGCACGCCTCAGCGCATTCAAGCGACATGAGTGGTGTCACACGATTTCTTATCGGCCGCGGTCTGGTGCGGCTCGTGGGTCTCCTTGTAGACGGCGAAGAACAGCAGGCCGCCCATGATGGCCAGCAGCGCGAGCGCCATCAGTCCCATGAACAGGATCGGCATAGCTCAACTCCCGCGCCGCAGTATGGCGCGCCGCCGCACTGGCCGCGGTGACGCGCATCACCGTGTCGTGTGTGCGTGTGTTAGTGTGCTCGTGGGTTCGCGGCTCCGGTCGCGAACGCACCAGCACACAAGCACACGGACACACGGAGATGATTCGCTACGGAATTGCCGGCTTCGGCCTGCACGCGGTGAAGCGGCTCATGCCGGGCTTCCAGCAGGCGCAGCGCTGCCGGGTCAGCGCGTTGTCGCGGCGCGACCCCGCCAAGGCGCGCGAGGCGGCGGCGAAGTACGGCATTCCGCTGGCTTTCTCCTCGATCGACGAGTTGTGCGCCTCGCCCGAGGTGGACGCGGTGCTGGTGACCACGCCGAATTCCTGTCATCTGGCCGATGTGCTGGCGGCGGCACGGCACCGCAAGCCGGTGCTGTGCGAGAAGCCGATGGCTCTGAATGCCGAGGAGTGCCGACAGATGATCGCGACGGCGCGCGAGGCCGGCGTGTTGCTGGGCGTGGCGCAGATCTTCCGTTTCTGTCCCAGCCTGCACCGTTTGCGGGAACGAATCTCCTCGGGCGAAATCGGCCGGGTGGTATTCGCGCGTGCGGAATTTTCCTTCTGGGGCAAGCAGCACGCGCGCACCTGGATGGGCGACCGCGCCATCTCCGGCGGCGGACCGATTGCCGACGTCGGCGTGCATTGCATTGACGCGCTGCGTTTCGTGCTGCAGGACGAAGTGGAAGCCGTGAGCGCCGTGGGCAGCGCGGATGAGTTGTCAGGCGAGGTGGAAGCGGTGGCGGCGCTCAATTTGCGCTTCGCACGCGGAACGCTGGCGACGGTGCTGGTTTCGACGCGGGCGCAGTATCGCACGCCGCTCGAATTCGTCGGCGAAACCGGCGTGTTGCGCGCCGACGACGGTCTGAACGTCGAGCGTCCCATCACCATGGAACTTCGTCGTGACGGCAAGCCGGCGAATTCCGAGCAGGTCAGCAACGTGGGCGCGTATGCGGTGCAGGTGGATGCCTTTGCCGACGCCATCGAAGGCCGGGCAACGTTCCCTGTTCTCGGCGAAGAAGGTTTGAAGAACCAGTTGGTGCTGGACGCGGCGTATCGCAGCCTGGAAAGCGGCCGGATGGAAAAGGTTTCTAGTTTCTA
>DASUBK010000089.1:0-8719 GCA_035763305.1 Terriglobales bacterium
GTAGCGCGGATCACCGCCTTCTGGATGGCGTCGCGCGCCTCCGCCGTGGTGGCGTTCTCCTCGTGCGACTGCAGCCACTGGTGCAGTTGCACGGTGAGGCCGGCGGTAATCTGGTTGAGGTCGGCGCCCGGCGCCGCCCGCCCGATCAGCCATAACCAGCGGGACAGAGGCTCCTGCAGTAACGATGGCGAAAGCGTGACCTGCACATAGCGGCTGATGGGCAGCCACAGGTCGGCGGGATCGGCTTCCAGGGTTTCGCCGGAAAATTCCGGCGCCGCCACTCCCACGATCAGGAACGGCGTACCGTTCACGTCGAGACTGCGCCCGAGGATCGCGGGATCACGGTTGAACTTGCTGGTCCAATACCGGTAGCTGAGCACCGCCACCGGCGCCGATTCCGGCCGGTCATCCTGGTCGGTAAACAGTCTTCCTGCCGCGGGATTGACCCCCAGCGTGGAAAAGTAATTTCCCGAGACCATCTTGCTGTGCGCCATGGCGGGGTCGCCGTTCCAACGCACGCGCACCGGCGATTGCCAGCTGGAGAATGCCGCGATTCCGCCGGGAAAGAATTTGTTCTCCTCGCGGAAGTAGCGGTACTGCGCATAGGAGAAGATGTCGTAACGACGGGAAATCCCCGAGACCACGCCCCAGTTGCTGCCGGTGCCGAAGAGCACCAGTTGCTCCGGCTGGCGGACAGGCAGCGGGCGCAGCAGCAGGCCGTCGAGCAGGCTGAAAATGGCGGTGTTGGCGCCGATGCCCAGCGCCAGCGTGAGCACCGCGACCGCGGCAAAGCCCGGCGCTCTCCGCAGCATGCGCAACGCGTAGCGCAAATCCTGGACCAGAGTCTCCATGCAACGCCTCCGAGGGGGAGAGAGTTGGGGGCCGTGCGGCGCGATTGTTCGCCGTGGAGAACCGAGATTATGTGAGCCGCATCACAGTGTGACGTGAGCGGGACGAACCGTGGCCGGCGCGGGGTGAAACGCCAATTTGCGATGGCGCCCGTTTCCCGGTTCTATCCCTTGTCTGCCGCACGTCTCGGTTCTACCTGTGAAACTGTGCAGCTGCCCTTCCAAATCGCCGCGCGAAGTCGAAGTTGCTGAAAGCAGGCAGCTGCCGGGATTTAGACGGCCCGAAGAAGAAAATGCCACCGTCCGTTCGCGAACGGTGGCATCGCGGGAATGGACACTTCGCGGTTATTCGTAGCGCAGCGCGATCATGGGATCGACGCGCGAGGCCCGCCGCGCCGGCAGCCAGCACGCCACCAGGGCCACCCCGATCAGGATCAGCGCGGTTCCGAAGAAGCTCGCTGGATCGAACAACCCGATCCCGAACAGCAGCGCGTTCATGCTGCGTGTCAGCAGGGTCGAGATCGCCAGCCCGGCCGCGATCCCCACCGCCACCATGGCCATGCCCCCACCCAGGATCAGCCGCAGCACGTCGGTCTTCTGCGCTCCCAGAGCCATGCGGATGCCGATCTCCTGCGTGCGCTGGTTCACGGAGTAGGACATCACGCCGTAGGTGCCGATGGCGGCCAGGGCCAGGGCCAGGAAGCCGAAGGTGCCCAGGAGCTCCGCCCCCACCCGCGCCGGCGCCAGGGTGTCGCCCATGATGGAGCCAACGGTGCGAATGCCGCGCAGCGGCAGACCCTTGTCCATCTCCTGGACGGCGGTGCGCACGTTGGGCAGGGCGATGGTGGGATCTCCCTTGGCGCGCACCCACAGCACCGTGTTGGGCACGTAGTGCTGCTTCAACGGGTAGTAGATCACCGGCTGCGGCGGCTCGCCCAGGGTCTGCGTCTTCACCGTATTGACCACGCCCACCACGTGCAGGTCCCAGGTGGTCAGCAGCATGTAGAGATGCTTTCCGATGGGGTCCTGCCCCGGCCAGTTCTTGTCCACGAAGGCCTGGTTGACGATGGCCACCATGGTCGAGTTCGAATCGTCATGATCGTCGAAGTCGCGGCCGCGGATGAGCGTCATGCCCGACGCCGAGAAGAACCCCGGCTTCACTCCCATCACCGGGGTGGTGTGCCCGTTGCGCGGGTCGGAGCGGTCCGCGCCCTCGAGGAATGTGGTGCGCGCGATGGGTCCCTGGAAGGGTCCGGCATCGGCGATGCCGGCGTCGGCCACCATGGGCATCTGCTTCACGCGGTTGACGACATCGTCGAAGAACTGCTCCGCCTTGGCTTGCGGATAGTTCTCCGGTCCCAGGTTCAGCCGCACGATGAACTCGTGCTGCACGTCGAATCCGGGATCGATCTGCTGCGCGTTCTTCAGGCTGTGGATGAAGAGCCCCGCGCCCATCAAGGCGATCAGCGACAGCGCCACCTGCAGCATGACCAGCGCTCCGCGCAGTCCGTACCAGCGCGTGCTGCCGGTGGGAGCGTCGGTGCGATCACGCAAGGCGGCCAGCCGGTCGGTGCGCGACGTCTGCACCGCCGGCATCAAGCCAAACAGCGCCGTAGACAGAATCGCCAGCCCGAAGGTGAAGCCGATCACCGTCCAGTCGAGGCTGAAGTCCAAGCCCTGGGGCAGCGCTCCCTGCGGGATCAAGCCCAGGATCAGCTTGCGCGCCCAGTAGGCGCACAGGATGCCCAGGCCGCCCGCCATCAATCCCAGCAGCAGGCTCTCGGTGAGCAGTTGCCGCACCAGCCGGTTGCGCGACGCTCCCATCGACTGCCGGATGGCGATCTCGCGTTGCCGCTGCGTGGCCCGCGCCAGCAGCAGGTTGGCTACGTTGGCGCACGCGATCAGCAGCACCAGCCCGACAATCGCCGCCATCATTACTCCCGCCAGAACGAACACCTGCCGCTGCTGCGGCGGGATGGTGGTGTCCGCCAGCGACAGCAACTGCACGCTGCGCCCGCCGTTGTCGGTGGGATACTCGCGCTGCAATTCCGCCGCCAGGTTCACCATGGACGACTGCGCCTGTTGCACCGTCACTCCCGGCTTCAGCCGCCCGACCACGAAGGTGAAGCGAGCCCCACGTTGCCCATACCAGTCCTTGATAACGCCGGTGAGCGCGGTCTCGTGCATCGACCACGGAATCCACGCGTCCGGCGAGCCGAACACGCCCAGGTCGTGGAAGTCGGCGGGCATGACCCCGACGATCGTGTACTCGTCCGTCCCCAGCTGCAGCGACCGCCCCACCACCCCGGGATCCTGCGCGAATTCCCGCTTCCACACCGCGTTGCTCAGGATCGCCACCGGATGCGGCGAGGTGTTCTCGTCGGCGGTGAACGCCCGTCCCAACATCGGCGCCACGCCCATCAGGTCGAAGAAGTTGCTGTCCACCACCTCGCAGAACAGCCCGGTGTCTTTGCCGTTCTGCTTCAGGTTCAGGCCGGTGAACGACACGATCGAGGCGCCCGCGAAGACGTCGTTCTTGTCGCGCAGGTCGCGCGAGTTCAGGTACGAGATGGGCAGGAACTCCTGCGCCGGACCGCGGCGGCTGTCGCTGTTGCCGAACACCACCATCAGCTTCGTCGGCTCTTTCGCCGGCACGGTTTGCAGGAACACCGCCTTGGCCAGCGTGAATATGGTGGTGTTCGCGCCGATTCCCAGCGTCAGCGACAGCACCGCCACCGCCGTGAATGCCGGCCGCTTGGCCAGCATCCGCGCCGCGTACTTCAGATCTTGCAGGAAAGTTTCCATCGCACACCTCGAAAGCTGTTAGCAGTTAGCTCTAGCTCTTAGCGGGTTTGTCGTGAGCTCGAGACCCTCGCCTGCACAGTCACCGCCACTGGGGACGACACCTTTCTGCACGCACGCCGTCAGGTTTAGGGCGAAAATCCAAGAGCTAAGGGCTATTCATACCCGCAGCGCCACCATGGGATCGGGGCCTTGCAACGTCTGCTATTCGGTGCGCAGGGCGATCATGGGATCGACGCGCGTGGCTTTGCGCGCCGGTCCGATGCTGGCCAGCAAGGCCGCTCCCACCAGGACTACGAAGGCGAAGAGGAACGGCAGCGCGCTGGTGGCGCTCGCGCCATAAAAGAAGCCGCGAATCACGCGCCCCAGGGCGATCGCGCCCACCAGTCCCAGCCCGGCGCCGATCAAGGCAAAGCGCATGGTTTGCATGAGGATCATGCGCAGCACGTCCAGGTGCTCGGCGCCGATCGCCATGCGGATGCCGATTTCGTGCGTTCGCTGGCTCACCGTGTAGGAGACCATGCCGTAAATGCCCGCCGCCGAGAGCAGCAGCGCCAGCAGGCCGAAGCTGCTCATCAACCCGCCGATCTGGAACAATCCCGCCAGCGATTCCAGCAGCAGCCGGTCCAGGGTCTTCATGTTGCTCAGCGGGAGCGCGGGATCGAGTTGCGCCACGCGCTCGCGAATCGCCGGCACCAGCGAGCACGGGTCGGAGACCCGTGCCACACAAGTCGCGGACCGCACTGCGAGAAAGGCCGTGGTCTGCGGCCGCTGGCGGAAGGGGACGTAGATGACCGGTTCCGCCTGGTTGTTGGTCCAGTCGTATTCCACGTTGCCGGAGATGCCAATGATGGTGAGCGCCGTCTCCCGCGGCCCCGGTCCATTTTCCGACGGTCGAGGTCGACCGGCCTCCAGCAGCAAGAGCGATTGTCCGACCGGCGACTGGCCGGGGAAGTAACGCCGCGCCAGGACGTCGCTGATGATTGCGACCGGCAGCGCGTCCGGGCTGTCGCTGTCGGCGAAAGCGCGGCCGCTGAACAGAGGAATGTTGAGGGCGCGGAAGAACTCCGGGCTCACGCTCTGCACGATGGCCGATGGAGGGCGGCCGACTGCGGCCGCCATGCTCGGAGTGCGGAAGCTGCGCCACTCCACGCCGTTGTTGCTGTAGGGCACGGAGCTGAACGTCGCGGCGGCGGTCACTCCCGGAATCGCGCGCAACGATTCCAGCGCCTGGGAATAGAAATTTGCTTTCGCGGCGGCGGTAGCGTACTTCGCCGACGAGAGCTCGACCTGCATGGTCATAAGCGATGAGGGATCGAATTCGCCCGCGGCGGCGAGCATGTGGCGGAAGCCCTGCACCACCAGGATGGTGCCCACCAGCAGCATCAGCGCAACCGCGGCTTCGCCGACCACCAGGATGGCGCGCAGGCGGTGGGGCGCCGACTGCGTGGTGGTGCCGCCCGCCTTCAAGGCTTCACCCGGCGCGAATTTGTAGCCGCGCGCTACGGGCACCAGTCCGGCCAGAACTCCCGAGACGACCGCCGCCGCGATGGTGAACAAGAACACGCGAGCGTCGATGTTCATCTGCGTCCAGCCGGAGATCTGGCGCGCGGTGTCGGGAGGCATGCTGCTGACCATCCACTGCACCGCCCAATAGGCAATGAGCAGTCCGACGGCGGCGCCGGCGAGGGCGAGTACCATGCTTTCGGTCATCAACTGCCGCGCCAGGCGGCCGCGGCCGCAGCCCAGCGCCGCGCGCAGGGAGAACTCTTTGCGCCGCGCCGTGGCGCGCGCCAGTTGCAGGTTGCCGAGATTGATACAGGCGATCAGCAGGACAAAGCCGGCGGCGCCCAGCAGCACGCGCAGGAAACCCGGCGTCAAGTTGCCGTTGATGACTTCGCCCAGCGGGTACACCGCCGCGCGCAGGCTTTCGTAATCCTGGGGCGATCTCGCCGCCAGTCCGTGCAGCAGGCCGTCGAGTTCGCCGGCCGCCTGCGCACGCGTCACTCCAGGACGCAACCGTGCCAGCACGTACACGCGATGTTGCTTCGTGTCGCTCCAGTCCTGCGCGCTGAATCCCAGCGGCAGCCAGATGTCGGTGGCGGCGGGGTAATCCTGATCTTTGGCCATCACGCCAACGATCGTGTACGGCTTGCCGTCGAGCTGAATGGTTTCTCCGACGACGTCGGAGCGGCCGCCGAACTGCCCCTGCCACAACGCGTCACTCAGAATGACGACGTTACGCTCGGGCTGGAAGTCGTCGGCGGAGAAGACGCGGCCCAGCGCCGGCTTCATGTCCATCAGAGCAAAGAAGCCCTGGTCGACGGCGACCTGCTGGACGTGCTGCGGCGAGCCGGTCGTGGTCGAGCGGCCTCCAAGGTTGGCGGTGGAATCCACGTACGCCGAGATCGCGGAGAAGGATTGGCTGCGCTCGCGCCACTCGCGGTAAGTGGCCGCCGCCGCCCAGCGCGAGTCCGATTCGCGCGTCTGCTGGCCGATGGCCACCAGCCGCGAAATGTCGGTCCAGGGCAGCGGACGCAGCCAAATTCCTTCGGCGGCGCTGAAGATGGCGGTGTTGCCGCCGATGCCCAGCGCCAGCGTGATCACGGCGACTGCGGTGAAGGCCGGCGTCTTCAGCAGCGTGCGTACGGCGAAACGGATGTCTTGAAGTAAGGATTCCATCGCCACACCGGTTGTCGGTTGTCAGTTGCCGGTTGTCAGTCGTCGGTTGTCGGTCTGTTGCCACCCACCGGATGCGAAGCTACTCGCAATCGGCCTGCCCGCGCAGGCGAGACGTAAGAGGCTGATTCGAAGAGAGATATGAAGATGCAGGAGGGTGAACGCTGTTCGGATGTGGGATAGCCGCGTCCAGATTCGGACAGGAAAGAGGCTGTCGGAGGCGGGCTAGCGGCGAGAGATACCGCAGGCGAGGGCGCCTGCGGCTACGTAATTTGACTGCGGCTACGTAATTTGACTGCGGCTACGTAATTTGACTGCGGCTACGTCATTCTTGTGGAATCGATAACCGGCAACTGCTTACTGGCGATTGTCGTCGCCGGTCGAGGTCGACCGGCCTCCATCGGGCCCCTCAGCGTGCACTTCGGCCACGCTACGGGCGCGGTAGTCGCCGTGATAGATGTCCACGATCGCCTGGCCGATGATGCGCGTATCGGCCTGCGAATGGATGTGCACGGGGAAGGAGTAGTCGCCAAACTCGGCGTAGTCCTGGGTAAAGCGGATCTTCTTCACGAAGAAGGAGGGCGACTTGACCATCTCGCCTTCGGCGCGGCGGATGCGGCCGCTGTGCATGTCGAGATAGATCTTGCCCTTGAACAGCCCCAGCCGCTTCTCGCGCGGCTTGAGCTGGTACACGTAAACCTGCTGTCCCCACAGGTCGTCCACGCCCTTGTAGCTGAACTTGTAATTGTCCGCATTCATGGCGGTGCCGGCGCCTTCGCCCTTCTTCACGCTCTGCGCTTCCGACTGCAGCAGGCGGGTGATGACGTTGGTCTTGACGAAGCCGTCGCCGACGAACTTGATGGCATCAAAGGCCAGGGAATTGGGCGCCGCGAAGCTGCGGCGCAGGCGAAACTGTCCATGCTGCGAGGTGGCGGGAAGATCGGCCTCGACGGTGGTCCAGTCGGTGTAGGCGCCCAGGTCGGCGGATTGGCGCGCGGCGCGCTTCTGAAAAACTTCCAGGGCCGCCTCCGGCGAAAGGCTGGGCTCGACGATAGCAGGCGCAGGCAGCGCAGCGGAGCTGGCCGGACGCGACCACGACAGCACCGGCGCGCCCTCGGCCGCGATCAGAAAGTTCGCGTCCTGGGCTCCGGCTGCGGGAACCAGTACCAGGGCCAGCAGCATCGCCGCCAAGCCAATCGTCGCTGCAATCTGCTTCTTCACCACCACTCCTGACTGTCTGTTTAGATTACCGTAACCGGCAAAAGTTCGAAAAGTTACCAAGGTCAGCAGGAGAAGAGATCAGGTGTTGACAATGCAAGACTTAGGCCAGGACAGTTGAGAGGAACCAAATTTGTTACCGTGGTTTTTTCCACATTCGGTTGTCAGTTGCCGGTTTGAATGACGAGTGCCAACTGGCGAGTGGCCACCGGGGGAATCGTTCCCGTAAACGGAAAACATCTAAGGGGTACGCTGGATGGGAGGGAACGCGGTATCGTAATAAGGTGCGGGTATCAGCGGGACCGGGCCTGGTCCTGAATCCCCGAAAAGTATGAACGCGTTTCGTCTTTATAGTTTGGCACTGGGCAGCATCGCCCTGTTAGGTGTGGGCGTGACCGCCTGGGTGCGCAGCCGTCGCAAAACGCCGGAGCAGCGCGAGCGCGAGCGGCGGCAGCGGCTCAGCCAGACCGGTCGCATTACCGACGGCACCGTCATCGACGTGCAGGAGATGACGCCCAACGGGCACGGGCCGGTGCAGTTAATCATCTACCAGTACGACGTCGCCGGAGTGCAGTACGAAGCCTCGCAGGACATCACCCACCTGCGGCAGTACATCGACGTCCACTCCTGCCGGCTGGGGCTGCCGACCTCGATCAAGTACGATCCGCACAATCCGGGAAATTCGATCGTGATCTCGGAAGCGTGGATTGGGCTGCGGAGAAAATAGCTGTCAGTTCTCAGCTGTCAGCTTCTCGCTCTACAAAGTTCTCGAGAACGCGTTAGCTCCGATTGCTGCAGCCCTTGGCTTGCTTCAGGATTCCCGGCAATCACTTTCGGATTGCCGGCAACCGCCAAGCTGAAAGCTGACAGCTTTTCTGTAACATTTCCGTCTCCCCGGCATCTTCTCTAATTGGCGTACACCGCCCAATTCATGCAGGTACAATACTTCTAATGTCCAACGCTCCCCTGCCGGTCGCGGCCTTTATCGCCGGACTGCTGTCGTTTCTCTCGCCCTGCGTGTTGCCGCTGGTACCCGGATACGTGTCGCTGATCTCGGGCGCCAACGCCGAGCAGGCCGGGGAGCAGCGCGTCATGCGCTCCATCATGTTCCACTCGGTGATGTTCATCCTCGGCTTCAGCCTGGTGTTCGTCACCCTGGGCGCGGGGGCCAC
>DASUBK010000090.1:0-7712 GCA_035763305.1 Terriglobales bacterium
CGGTTTGCGCCGGCTTCAACGCCGCTTCCAGCGAGGCGCGGCCCGGATTGGCGATCGGTCCCGGCGGCAGCCCGGCATGGCGGTAGGTGTTGTAGGGCGAATCCGCCTGCAGGTCCGACTGGTGGATCACGCCCGTGTAGCGGCCCTCCAGCAGCGCGGCGTAGATCACGCTGGGATCGGCGGCCAGCGGCATGTGCTTCTCCAGGCGGTTGTAGTAGACGCTGGCGACCTCCGGACGCTCCTGCGCCACCGCGGTCTCCTTCTCCACGATCGACGCCATGGTGACCACCAGGTGCGTGTCGCAGGCCGGCGGCCCGGCAACTCCCTGCGCCGCCATGCCGTACGGCACCCCGGAGCAGGGCGAGCCGAGGCGGATGCGCTCATATTCCTGGCGGAAGCGATGCACCATCACCGCGATCATGTCGCCCACCGACTGGGTGCGAGTAAAGGTGTAGGTGTCGGGAAAGAGGTATCCCTCCAGCGATTGCGCCGCCGGATCGAGATCCTTGACCAGCACCACGTTGCCCTGGGCGGCGCGGATGAAGTCCTGCCGCTTGGTCAGGCCTGCCTGCTCCATCGCCGCCGCGATGTCGTACAGGTTGAAGCCCTCCGGCACCACCACGGTGTGCACCAGCACGTCGCCGCGCACGATCCGCTTGTGCACGTCGATGGTGGTGGCGGCCCCGTCGAAGCGGTACTCGCCGGCCTTGAGGGTGCGCCCGGAGACATAGTGATAGACGAGGAAGACGCGCGCATTGCGCACCGCGCCCGCCTCCTGCAGCGCCTGGGCGATGTGGCGACTCGACCAGCCGGGCTGCAGCAGCAAGTTCGTCGGCTGCTTGGGCGCGATGGGGACCAGAAGCTCCCAGGCGAACCATGCCCCGGCGGCCACCACCGCCAGGAAGAAGAGTTTGAGGATGACCCTCACGGAGCTAAGTTTAGATGAAGCGCGCCCGCAGCGGGTGAGCGGAAGGACAGGGACTTTGGGCCAGGTCTTTCGGTCCTTTAGATCTTTCTTTCTGCCAGTCTGCCGGTTCTTATCCGATGACAGACCGATACGCCGAAACACCGGACAGGCATTTCCCTGACGGTCACGCGCGGGCCGCACTCGCCGGCGGGATTACGACAGGCTATCGGACCACGTACGAGGAGAAATGGTACGCCAGCACTCCCAACAGTGCTAACGCCGCACCCACGTAGCCGGTATAGATCCAGATCGTCCGGCAACTCTGGGTGTTGGTGGTGTTGTTCGTCGTCACCGGCGTTGACGCCGGCGTGGCGGCGATGTTGTTCATAGGGCCTCCTGGTTCGCCATCCGGATCCCGTGTCCCGGGGTCCCCTCACATCAGGAAATGAGGCCGCATAAAAACAATCGAGCCGTTACGGCAAAAATGAAATGCCTTCGGACCACAGCCCGCAGGCAGGTAATATGCGGAAATTCTACCCCTGCCCCACGGAAAAGAAAGCCAAAAACGCACCTAGGGTGCGAATTTTCAGGGGCAACCTGCGGGGGGCCAAGGAGGCGGCAATAAAGGCGAGAGCCCCGGGAACGCTCCCGAGGCTCTCGCTGGCGACTCGCGACCGGCTACCGGCGACTGGCTACCGGCGACTGGCTACCGCTACGCCGCCATCTCCGCCGCCCTGGCCCACGGATCCAGCACCACCTTGATGCAGTGCTGCTGCTTGTCGCGGAAGACCTTGTAGGCGTCGGGCGCTGCGTCCAGCGGCAGGCGGTGGGTGATGACGAAGCTGGGATCGATCTCCCCCTTCTGAATGCGCTCCAGCAGCGGCTGCATGTAGCGCATCATGTGCGTCTGGCCCATGCGGAACTCCAGCCCCTTGGAAAACGCCGCGCCAAAGGGGATCTTATCCAGCATGCCTCCATAGACGCCCGGGATGGAGACCGTTCCGCCCTTGCGGCAGGCCTGGATGCATTGCCGTAACACGGTGGGACGGTCGAAAGCGAGCTTCAGCCGCTGCTTCGCCAGGTCCACCAGGCCGGGAAAGGTTGCGGCGTGCGCCTCCATACCGACGGCGTCGATGCAGGCGTCGGGCCCGCGGCCGCCGGTGAGGTCCTTCAGCGCCTGCACCACGTCGTCCACGCGGTTGAAATCCAGCACCTCGGCCTTGCCTTCGCGCGCCATCTGCAGGCGCTCGGGAATGCCGTCGATGGCGATCACCCGCCCCGCTCCCAGCATGTACGCGCTGCGAATGGCGAACTGCCCCACCGGCCCGCAGCCCCAGATGGCAACTACATCGCCTTGGTGAATGTTGCAGTTCTCCGCCGCCATGTACCCGGTGGGGAAGATGTCGGAGAGGAACAGCACCTTCTCGTCGGGAATGTCCTCGGGAATTTTTAGCGGGCCGACGTCGGCGAAAGGCACGCGCACGTACTGCGCCTGCCCGCCGGCATAGCCGCCCATCATGTGCGAGTAGCCGAACAGGCCCGAGGGCGACTCGCCGTACAGCGCCTCCGCCATGTAGGCGTTGGGATTGGAGTTGTCGCATAGCGACCACAGCTTCTGCTCGCAAAACCAGCAGCGCCCGCAGGCTATGGTGAAGGGCACCACCACGCGATCGCCGGCGCGCAGGTTCTGCACCCCGGGACCGGCCTCCACCACCTCGCCCATGAACTCGTGCCCCAGGATGTCGCCTTGCGCCAGGGTGGGAATGTAGCCGTCGTACAGATGCAGGTCGGAGCCGCAGATGGCGGTGCGCGTGATGCGCACCACGATGTCGCGGGGATTGATGATCTTCGGATCGGGCACGTCCTCGACCCGCACGTCTTCCTTGCCGAACCAACACAGAGCTTTCATGAAATTCTCCTTCATCGGCACGACTGAAGTCGTGCCCTCCCTACGCGCTGCGCAGCGCGTCCTGGGCCGCGGTGCTGCGGTATTCGGGCATGGCCGCCTCGAGCAGCGACACCACCGTCGAGCGCTGCCCCGACGACTGCCCCTTGGTGGTCGGGATCTCGCCCGCTTCCATAATGTGCTTGAAGTTGCGCAGGTCCTCGCGGATGGTCCTCTCCGGGTCGCGGCCGAACATGGCGGCAACGATCCGCCCGAAGCCGCCCCCGGCCGGCTGGTAATCCAGCGCCACCATGATCTCCGTGCCGCGGTTGCCGGGAGCGGGACGGAACTGCACCGAGCCCACGTTGTCCAGGTCGGCTCCGGGCAGCGAACGCCACACGATCCACTGGTTCGGCTTTTCGTCGGTGATTTCGGCTTGCCAGCTTACGGTCGTTCCTAGCGGGCCGCGCGCCTTCCACTCCGAACTGCGGTCGCCGGTGACGCGTACCTCGAGAAGGTGGCTCATGAATAAGGGCAGGTTCTGGAAATTACGCCAGTAGCGATACACCTCCTCTACCGGGCGGTTGATGGTCAGGCTGACCTCGTAATGAATGCCGCGTGGCCCGCCTAGACGCAGGCCGGAGAAGACCAGAAAGCCTCCCGCGGAAGCCAGGGCGATTCCCAGCTTGTCGCGACGGCTGACGCCCCAGCCGGCCAGCGCTCCTCCGCCCGCGATGGCGGCGACGCGCAGCGGCCAGCGTCCGCGATGGCGCCTTGCGTGCTGATTGCGATTACGTTCCATGGCTCGCCTCGTTTCTTGAGATCACCCCGGTGCGATGCGCCGGCGGCAAGGCGAGTTTTGTGGGAAAGACGGCAAATCGCGGAGCAACTATGGAACGGGTGAATGGCTTGGCCGACACCGCGATCGGCAATCGGCAATCAATAAAAAACCCCGGCCGCTCGCCGGGGCTGAATCTTCCGGGAACGAAGAAAGGCGCCTCCTCCTGGTCCTTCATCTCTTTCTTTTCTTCCTTCTTTTCCTTCTTGGCGGCCTTCTTGGCAGCCTTTTTTTCCTTCTTCGCGCTCTTCTTCTCCATCTTGTCCATCTTCTTGTCCTTGTCCATACCCATACCACCCGATTCCTGGGCCATCACGCCCGCGGACAAGGTGCAGGTCAGGGCGAGGGCAAACAACAACGTCATCAGCTTCTTCATTGTGACTCTCCTTAGGTGTTTCGCATTGGGAGGACGCAGCGGCACTCGCGTGCCAGGTTGATTGGGGTATTGTCCTCGGTGGTGCGGGATTGTAAACGCTCCGTCAACCCCCTCCAAGAGGAAAGTTGATGCTGGATGGGACCAAAAGTCGTATTGGAAACGCGAGGCGGACGGAAATGCCTACGCGCGCACCCGCGCTAGCGGGTCAAATCCCTTCGCTTTGAGCTGCGGCGCCAGTCCCTCGAGCACCTCCAGCAGCGCCAGCACGTTGGGCACCTTATCCGACTTCACCGAGATCGCGCTCAGCCACTTCCCTTCGCGCTTGATAGCAAGATTCGCCCCCGCCAGTTCCGCGCTCTTCAACTGCGCCAGCGGAATGGGCTCTTTCTCTTTCCAGCGGATGGCGGTCTTGTTGAGCGACACGGGACCGAAGGCCACCGTCTCGCCGCGCTCGATTCGCGCCCGCAGCTTCTTCACCAGCTCCGGCATGGTGCGCTCCAGCACCATGGCGATGGCTTCGTTGGCGTCGGCGAAGTTGGAGGTGATCTTGATCTGCTTCCCGTCGAGGCCGATCACGCGGAAGGTGGCATGGCCGTTCGCCTTCTTGCCCAGCGAGGAGAACAGCGCGCCGATCAGCCCGAAGTGCGCGCTGTAATTGATGGGGGTGAACACGTAGCGCGTCTCGCTCACCTGCGGCCACATCATCTCCGCCGCGCCGAAGACCGATTCCTTGCGAATGCCCATGTCGCCGACGGTGATGGACGTCCGCGCGATCAGCATGCAGGCGATTACGAATCCCACCACCAGCGCGCCCGCCGCCACCAGCATCGCCTGGTTGGGAGGGCTGTCGTCCAGCGCCACCAGCGCCAGGACGACGGCGCTGCCCAGCATCAGCGCGCCCAACGCCAGGCGCATCGTGTAGCCCGGCTTGAATACACGCCCGCCGATCGCCATCGCGCTTGCTGCCATGACAACTCCTCCAGGGGAAATTGGGCGCATCTTACGTCAGAATTCGCCTGCCGGCTGCCGGCGATTTTCCATCGACCCCGTTACTTTCGTGATGATCGCTTTTGTGACCTGGCTCACATGTCGTTGTGACCGCATCGCTCCCCGCGTACCCGCCTTCCGTTTAGACTGGTTTTTCCTGCGGGGAATCTCGAGGTGGGCATGGAATCCGCCGTCAAACCGGGTGTGAACAAGCCGACGACCGTCACCGACAAAGCGCACGACGTGCTCCATACCGAGGGCCACTCGCTCGACGCTTTGTTCACCCCCAAGACGGTCGCCGTCATCGGCGCCACCGAGCGCCCGCAGAGCATCGGCCGGCGGGTGTTGTGGGCGCTGCTCAGCAGCCCCTTCGGGGGCACGGTCTTTCCCGTCAGCCGCGACCGCGCCAGCGTGCTCGGCATCAAGGCATATCCCAACGTCGCGCAGGTTCCCGAAGCGGTGGACCTGGCGGTCATCGTCACTCCCGCCAAAAGCGTGCCCGCGATCGTCTGCGAATGTGCCGAAGCCGGCGTAAAGGCGGCCATCGTGATCTCCGCCGGCTTCCGCGAGCACGGCGCCGAGGGCGCGGCCCTGGAAGAGGAGATTAAGCGCCGCCTGCAGGGCACGCGCCTGCGCGTGATCGGCCCCAACTGCCTGGGCGTGATGAACCCGCTCACCGGCCTCAACGCGACCTTCTCCCAGACCATCGCCCGCCCCGGAAACGTCGCGTTTATCTCCCAGAGCGGCGCCCTGTGCACCGCCATCCTCGACTGGAGCCTGCGCGAGATGGTCGGCTTCAGCGCCTTCGTCTCGGTCGGATCCATGCTGGACGTCGATTGGGGCGACCTGATCGACTATCTCGGCAATGATTCGCGCACCCAGAGCATCGTCATCTACATGGAATCGATTGGCGACGCGCGCTCCTTCCTCTCCGCGGCGCGCGAGGTCTCGCTGACCAAGCCCATCATCGTGATCAAGGCCGGCCGTACCGACGCCGCCGCCAAGGCCGCTGCTTCGCACACCGGCGCGCTCACCGGCAGCGACGAGGTGCTCGACGCCGCCTTCCGCCGCAGTGGCGTGCTGCGCGTCAACTCCATCGCCGACATCTTCTATATGTCGGAAGTTCTGGCCAAGCAGCCGCGCCCCAAGGGACCGCGCCTCTGCATCCTGACCAACGCCGGCGGCCCGGGCGTGCTGGCAGCTGACGGCCTGGCGGCCAGCGGCGGCGAACTGGCGCAACTCTCGAAGACCACGCTCGAGCATCTGGACGCGATCCTGCCGCCGCACTGGAGCCACGGCAATCCCATTGACCTGCTGGGCGACGCCACGCCCGACCGTTACGCCAAGGCCCTGGATATCGCGCTGCAGGACCCGAACTGCGATGGCATGCTGGTGCTGACCGCGCCCCAAGGTCTCACCGAGCCGACGCAAATCGCGGAACTGCTCAAACCGTACGCGCATGGCACCGGCAAGCCGGTACTGGCCTGCTTCATGGGCGGCGCCGAAGTCGCGGCCGGCAACGAGATTCTCAATCGCGCCGGCGTTCCCACCTTCCAGTTTCCCGACACCGCTACCCGCGCCTTCACCTATATGTGGAAGTACAGCTACAACCTGCGCGGGCTGTACGAGACGCCGATGCTGCGGCGCGAGGCGCAGCAGGAGCCCGATCGCGACGCGGCGGCGCGCATCGTCGAGCAGGCTCGCGCCGGAAACCGCACCCTCCTGGCGGAGGCGGAATCCAAGCGCCTGCTGGCCGCCTACCACATCCCGACGGTGAAGACGATCGTGGCCGGCAGCGCGGACGAAGCCGCCGATGCCGCCCAGGACTTGGGATTCCCCGTGGTGGTGAAGCTGCACTCGCACACCATCACCCACAAGACCGAAGTCCAGGGCGTGCACCTCAACCTGCGTGACGAAGCCGCGGTGCGCCGCGCGTTCCAGGAAATCCAGCGCACGGTGCGAGAGAAAGCCGGCGAAGGACACTTCCTCGGCGTCACCGTGCAACCGATGGTGAAGGCCGAAGGCTACGAACTCATCGTGGGCAGTTCGATGGATCCGCAGTTCGGGCCGGTGCTGCTCTTCGGCGAGGGTGGCCGCCTGGTCGAAATCTCCAAAGACCGCGCTCTGGGCCTGCCGCCGCTGAACACCACCCTGGCGCGGCGCATGATGGAGCAGACGCGCATCTACCGCGCGCTCTGCGGCGTGCGCGGCCAAGCCGCCGTGGACCTGGCGAAGATCGAAGAGCTGCTGGTGAACTTCAGCCAGCTGGTGGTCGAGCAGCCCTGGATCAAGGAGATCGACATCAATCCGCTGCTCGCCTCTCAGGACGGCGTTCTCGCGCTCGACGCCCGCGTGCTGCTGCACGCTGCGGCGACCCGCCCGGAGATGCTGCCGCAGCCCGCCATCCGTCCGTATCCCATTCACTACGTAGACGAGTGGACAATGAAAGATGGCCGGACGGTGACGCTGCGACCCATCCGCCCGGAAGACGAGCCGCTGATGATCGACTTTCACAGCCGGCTCTCCGACCGCAGCGTCTACCTGCGCTACTTCCAGCCGCTGAAGCTGACACAGCGCACCGCGCACGAACGGCTTACGCGCATCTGCTTCATCGACTACCAGCGCGAGATGGCCCTGGTAGCCGAACTGAAACGGCCCGACGGCAGCAGCGAGATCGTCGCCGTGGGCCGCCTCAGCAAGCTGCACGGCACGAACGAGG
>DASUBK010000091.1:0-6465 GCA_035763305.1 Terriglobales bacterium
GTAAAGATTGGCTTTGTCGTAGCCGAGGTAGACCTCCGTCTTCTGTGTCGGCGGGGCGCCGTCGGAGGGTTCGCGCTGCACCATGGCGCCGACTTCGGTCATGCTGCCGCGCACCGCCGCCGAGGGCTGCATGTCGAGGAAGTCTTCCAGCTTGGGCGCGGCCGTCACGCGGGGAATGGTGAGCGTGGATCCGGCCACCGTGATCATCACCGGCGCGGCGGGCGGATGCGGTCCGCCGTCGCCGGGCGGCAGATCGGCGGAGGCGTGCCCAGCGCAGAGCAACGCGCTCGCCAGCACGCACACGCCCAGCCAACTTGCCTTTCCAGGAATTGCCACGATTGCGCGCCTCACCCGGAGTGGCAGCGATTATAGCGTTATCGCGCCGCGGCCATGGTGCTGAATCGCAATAGTGGGCTGCCCATGTTGCCTTCCCGATCTGGGCCGCCGCTCCGGCCCATTTCCGGAATCGTGCCGCGGGCGGCGCGCGTAAGTCGTGCGTTTGCATCGTCGCTCCGCTGGCAATCGAACTGCAATACCGATGGGCATGATTCTCCTAATGACAGCCGCAAGCATCGGCGAGCAGTGCTCCCAGGCGCTGCGGGCCGCCACCCGGCACAAAGTCCACCTTGCAACCGATTTCGGTACCGCCGAGGAGTTTCTCCGCACCCAGGAAGTGCAGGTGGTGGTGTTCGATGACAGCACCATCTCCTCCAACTGCACCGAGGCCGTCGAGGTCATGAAGCTGGCGGGAGCGGCCGCCGTGGTGGAGGTCAATTTCGCCCTGCATGCCGAGCCTCGCGTCATCCGCGAGGTGCAGCATGCCTTGCACCGCTACCAGCAGCAGCGCATCAAGGCGCAGAATGCCGTCCGCGCCGAACTGGAAAGCCAGATCAAGGGCGAGTTGACGGGCATCATGGTCGCCTCGCAGATGGCGCTGTACACGCCGTCGCTGCCGCCCAAGGCTCAATCCAAGATGCAGGAAGTGTTTCACCTGGCGGAGCGGCTGCGCGAACGGCTCAGGAGTGAGCTTTAACCGCGGGGAGCGGCGGGGGGCGCGCGGCGGACAACCTCCTCCTCCGCCGCGCGGTTCTCAACCTGTAGAGGCCGCGTCTCATGATCTGGTTGATGGTCTTCGTCCTGGTGCTGCTGTGGGTGATCGGCTTCAGCCTGCATGTTGCCGGCAGCTTCATCCACGTCTTACTGATCGTGGCCCTCATGCTGCTGGTGGCCAACTTCGCCTTGGGCAAGCGCACGCTGTAAGCCCCCGCCCTTCATAGAAATCCACCACCGAGACACTGAACACCGAAAAAACGATTGTTTCTCTCCGGTGTCTCGTCTCCTCAGTGGTGGATTCTTTGCCCTCCCATAACGGAACCCTTGTGAAGCGTGACCCACGCCGCTGTGCCCTGCGTCCTTGTTGCCTGTGACTGTGGGGTGACATCGTGAGGGCAGGCGCGACGGAGCGCGCGCCGCAATTATTCAATCTGCGCAATCGGCTTCGGCTGCTCGCTACCCAAGGAGGCTGGCAATGCGGAAAGTGGCAATTCTCTCGATTCTAATCCTACTGGTCTGCGTGGTCCCGGCGCTGGCACAGGACACAACGCGCGTGGCCGTTCCCTTCGAATTCCAGGTCGGCACCGTGACCCTGCCGGCGGGCGACTACATGGTGAACTCCCCGGCGGACAACACCCTGATCATCCGCGACGTTGGCGGCAACAACCCGCCGGTACACGTGCTGATGCGGGGGATCGCGGCCGACAAGGCCGCGCGGCCCAATGGCATCGACGTGGCGCACACGCTGATGTTCCAGGTGGTGAATGGCAAGCATGTGCTGACCACCGTCAAGCTGCCGCACATGACGCACGCGCACGAGTTGCTGAAGGTCGAATAGGCAGCAGCAACAACGGACAGCAGCAGCAACAACGGACAAAAGAGCCGCCCGCGGGCGGCTCTTTGCTTGTCACACGAGAATTACGTAGCCGCAGGCGCCCTCGCCTGCGGAAACTTGAAGCCGACCAAAATCCCGTAGCCGCAGAGCTTGCCCTGAGCGTGTCGAAGGGCGCCCTAGCCTGCGGAAGGCGTTCAGCGGTCCGGAGTTCGGTCGCCGACTGCCGGCTGCTGGCTGCTCGTCGCTGATTGCTCGTCGTGCGACCACGACTTGTGCTGCAGATTCGCCCGGCAGTGGCGTCGCAGCGCGATCAGCTCGGCGGTGATGGAAACTGCAATCTCTTCCGGCGTCGCCGCGCCGATCTCCAGCCCCACCGGGGCGTACACGTGCGCGAACTCCTCCGGCGAGAAGCCTTCCTTCTCCAGTTCTTTGTAGATGGCGATCACCTTGCGGCGCGAGCCGATCATGCCGATGTAGCGCGCCGGCGTCCGCACCGCCCAGCGCAGCACCCGCATATCGTCGCGGTGCCCGCGGGTGACGATCACCAGGTACGCCGACTCGGGGATGCTCAAGCTGGCGGTGGCGCGGTCGAAATCGTCGGCGATCACTTGCGCCGCCTCGGGGAAGCGCTCGGCATTGGCGTACGACTCGCGGTCGTCCACCACCGTGACCGCAAATCCCGCCAGCGTAGCGGTCTTGTACAGGTTGTACGCCACGTGCCCGGCCCCGAAGATGTACAGCTGCGGGATGGGCAGGATGGGCTCGATGAACACGTCCAGCGTGCCGCCGCAGACCAGGCCGGTATCGTATTTCGGGTTCTGGTTGAGATTGAAGGTCAGGGTGCGGGGCTTTTCCTCTTCCATGACCTCGCGTGCCGCCTGCCAGACGTCCGCCTCGACGCAGCCGCCGCCGATGGTGCCCAGGATGGAGCCGTCGTCGCGCACCAGCATCTTGGAGGTTTGGAACGAGGGGATCGAGCCGCGCACGTTGGTGATGGTGGCCAGCGCCGCCCGCCGCCCCTGGCGGCGCAATTCGACGATTTCCTGGAAAAGGTCCATCTGCCCTTGATTATGGGCAAAAGCGCGGCGGGAAGCAATGCTGGGGAGGTTGTTAGTTGTTGGTTGTTAAGTCGGGTCGCCCGACACGCCGCACGCCTGCCCTAACAACTACCAACCAACAACTGACAACTAACAACCAACTAAAACCCCATGATGTTGTACCCGCAATCCACGTAGATCGTCTCTCCGGTCACGCCCGTGCTCAGGTCTGAGGCCAGGTACAGCGCCGTCTTGCCCACCTCGGCGACTTCGACGTTCCGCTGCAGCGGCGCCCGCTCCGCCTGGGTTTTCAGCATGTCGCCGAAGCCGGAGATGCCGCGCGCGGCCAGGGTCTTGATCGGCCCCGCCGAGATCGCGTTCACCCGGATGCGGTGCTTGCCCAGGTCGAAGGCGAGATAGCGCACGCTGGCTTCCAGCGCCGCCTTGGCCACGCCCATCACGTTGTACTTGGGCACGACTTTCTCGGCGCCGTAGTAGGTCATGGTCATGATGCTGCCGCCGTCGCTCATCAGCGGAGCCGCCGCCCGCGCCAGCGCGATCAGCGAGTACACGCTCACGTCATGCGCGATGCGGAAGCCCTCGCGCGTCGTCTGCACGAACTCGCCCTTGAGTTCCTCCGCGGGGGCGAACGCGACCGAGTGCACCAGGATGTCCAGCTTGCCGTAGCGCTGCTTGAGCTTCTCGAACAGGGAGGTGATTTCGCCGTCGTTGCTGACGTCGCACTGGAAGGCTTCGGAATTGGGCAGCGCGGTGATGAGGTCGGCCGCCTCCTGTGCCAGGCGCTCGTTCTGGTAAGTGATGGCCAGCCGCGCCCCGGCCTGCTGCAACTCCTGCGCAATGCCCCAGGCGATGCTGCGCTTGTTGGCCACGCCAAACACCGCCGCCGTGCGGCCCTCGAGACTGATTGCCATAAGTTCGCTCCCCGAAACTGACGAGGATAGCAGGGGCTGGGGACTGGGGGCTAGGGGCTGACGATCAGCCTAGTCGCTCGCCACGGCTTCGGCGGTTCGCAGCGGCTGCGGCGCCGGCCAGGCCGCCGCCACGAACGCCGACGCGTACAGCGTGCCGATGATCACGAACGCCCAGGTCAGCGCGATGCGGTGCGCCGCCTGTCCGGCGATGCTGGCGCTCACGATCTGCAGCAGCATGCCGAAGAAGTAGAAGAAGTTCTGCACCCGTCCCATGAAGTGCTTGGGGACCAACTGCATCATGCCGGTGTTGAGCGCCACGCCGGCCACGCCGCGGCCCGTGCCCATCACCCAGTACAGCAGGCAGGCGACCAGCAGGAAGCGCGACAGCGGCAACGTGTACAGGCACGCCGCCAGGATCGCCAGCGACAACGCCATCCACTTCTTCGCCGAGCGCTGCAACAGCGCCGGGGCAAAAAACGCGCTCATGAAAGCGCCCACCGCCCAGGATCCGTTCAGCCAGCCGTATCCCACCGCGCCGGCGTGCAGGATGCGGTCGGTCAGCGGCGCCGTCACCACGCCCTGGGTCATCATGGCGGCAGTGAACAGCGACCAGGCGGTTCCGATGGCGATCACCGCCCGGTTGCCGGAAATGAAGCTTACGCCCTCGCGCATCTCGTGCAGGTAGCGCCGCACCGCGGTCATGGTGGCATGCTCCGGCCTCTCCGGCGCCTTGACCACGTGCTTGCCCTTGCGCACCGCGAGGTAACAGAGGAACGACACCACGTAACTGGATACGTCGATCAGCAGCACGCCGCCCAGCCCGATGTGGTTGTAGACGAACCCTACGACCGCGCCGGCCAGCAGCCATCCGCCCTGCACGCCCGCCAATAGCAGCGTGTTGGATTGCACGAACTGCTCGCCCGGCGTGAGCTCCTGGATCAGCGCCGTCACCGTGGGCCAGAACATCCAGAAACCGGCCGCGACCAGGATGTTCATCAGGTAGAGCTGCCAGACGTGTACCCGGTGCAGGAAAGCCAGCCCTGCCACCAACAGGATCACTGCGGCACGGCCGGCGTCGAGCATCATTACAAGCCGGCGGCGGTCTTCGCGGTCGATGATGACCCCGGAGAAGGGCATCATCAGCATCGCCGGCAGGGTCTGCAGCACCAGCAGCCAACCCAAGGCGGCTTCCGAGTGCGTGGCCTGCAGGATGTACCAGATCACCGCGGCGGAGTTCATCCCGCTGCCCACCATGGATACCAGGTTGGCGGAAAACACCAGTCGCAGGCCGCGATCTTTGAGAATCTGGCGCATGGGTGAGTGGGGAATTGCCGAGCGTGAATCCAGAGTACCTGAATTTTCGGAGGTTGGCGATTGCGGGACGGTGTACGCGCGAGATGCGAAGAGGCTAAGAATTGAATATTGAAAATTGAATATTGCCTGCGTGTCGGGGTGGCCAGAAACACCGCCAATATTCAATATTCAATTTTCAATATTCAATTCTTCCTTCCCACTAAGGCGCACAGTGTGAGCTGGTTATATTCGGCAGGACGCTCCCGGCATCCCGCTGGACCCGAAGAACGCGTCCAGCTCCCGCCCCAGCCGCTCCAGTTCCGCGTGCGGCAACGCGGCTTGCGCCTGCTCAAACAGTTGCCGCTCTTCCTTGCGGACGTGCGCCGACAGGCTGCCGGCAAACACCTGCAGGTCGGCGGCGGTGAGCTTCCCCGCGGCGGCCTGGGCGCCATAGCGCCGCAGGCTGACGTGCTCCACTCGCAGTTCGTCGATCAACGTTTGCAGCGACTCCACCCTCCACAGCCCGGGGAAGAGCACCTGCTCCTCGGCGCGGAAGTGATATTCAATCTCGTCGCGGAACAGGGCAGCGGCGTCTTCCTGCAGCGCCGCCGGATCGGCCTGGCCGTCGCGCAGCCCGCGCTCGATACGCACGCACAGCGCCAGCGCGTGCTGATGCTGGTGCGACAAGGGGATCAGGCTGGGGTCGCGCAGCATGACCCAAGGTATCACGCGGACTTGGAGCGGGCGCTGGCCGGCCGTTCCGCCGCTCGCGGGGTGCGCTGTAACACCGGCGAGCGCTCCACGATGGCGCGCAGTTCGTTGTCGATCGCCTCCACCGCATCGCGGATCGGCTCGGTGGCGTGCGGCGCGAAGGCGTACGCGGTGCACTCGATCACCTGCAGGGCGTTGCGGATGGAATCGTTCATGCGGGCGATGGCCTCGAAGCGCGCCAGCGCGGCGCGGTAGCGCGCCTGGCTGGCTTTCTCCCAGCGGTAGACGAACCAGAACGTCAGCAGGGCGGCCAGCGCCGTGCCGACGATGCGGAATGGCCCTGTCTCGTGCAGCCAGTCGTCGTACACCAGCCATTGCAGGAACACCGAAACCAGAAGGACAAAGGAAGACGCCGCGATCGAGAACGCCACAATACGCCGCCGCGACAGTTCAGGAAACAACTGGGGAGGAGGGGTTGAGGGCATGACTACCTCCGCAGCTCCGGACGAAAGCCGCCGCTGAATTTAAAACCCGTCAACCTGCGAAAGTTGCTGTCGCGTTGTGCCAATGATGTACGGCGGCGCGCCCTTGCGATCTACTGCGC
>DASUBK010000092.1:0-4470 GCA_035763305.1 Terriglobales bacterium
GGCAGCGTTCCGCGGTGCCGGCCCAGGTCACAGGCGTCGGTATGCCGGGCGTCGTACTGCCGCCGTTGCCCGACTTCGCCAAGTGGGGTCCCATCGAGCGCAAGCCGATGTCGGCCGTACGGCGCAAGACCGCGCAGCAGATGAGCTACGCCTGGCTCAGCCCGCGCGTGACGCAGTTCGACAAGGCCGACATCACCGAGACCGAGAAGCTGCGCAAGGAGTTCGGCGCGCGCGCGGAAAAAGCCGGCGGAAAGCTCACCATGACCGCCATCGCACTGAAAGTGGTGGCGGCGGCGCTGAAGCGCTTCCCCAATTTTGCCTCCAGCCTCGACCTGCAGAAGGAAGAGATCGTCAGCAAGCGCTACTACCACGTAGGCGTGGCCGTGGATACCGATCGCGGGCTGCTGGTGCCGGTGATCCGCGACGTGGACAAGAAGAACATCGAGCAACTGGCGGCGGAGTTGGCGCAGGCGGCGGAAAAGGCGCGCAGCAAGAAGCTGATGCCCGAGGACATGGAAGGCGGCGTCTTCACCATCACCAACCTCGGCGGCATCGGTGGCACGGCCTTCACGCCCATCATCAATGCGCCGGAGGTGGCGATCCTGGGAATGTCGCGTTCGGCCATCGAGCCGGTGTACCGCGATGGCCAGTTCGCGCCGCGGCTCATGCTGCCGCTGTCGCTGGCCTACGACCACCGCCTGATCGATGGCGCCGACGCCGCCCGCTTCCTGCGCTGGGTGTGCGAGGCCTTCGAGCAGCCGTTTGTGTTGAGTTTGGAAGGATGAAAGCACTCAGCATTCAGCAATCAGCATTCAGCCGGTAAGCAGCTTGGCAAATCTTAACGGCTGAATGCTGATTGCTGAATGCTATTGACGCTGAGAGTAATTTCATGGCGGATGCGAAGAATATCGCCGTAATCGGCGGCGGACCCGGCGGCTACGCGGCGGCGTTCCTCGCTGCCGACCTCGGCCTGCAGGTCACACTCATTGACGACCGCGTCAATCCCGGCGGCGTATGCCTCTACGTCGGCTGCATTCCCTCCAAGGCGCTGCTGCACATCGCCAAGCTGCTGGACGAGGCCAGGCACGCCTCCTCCTGGGGCATCGAATTCGGCCAGCCCAAAATCTCGCTCGACAAGCTGCGCGCCTTCAAAGAATCCGTGGTGCGCAAGCTCACCGGCGGTCTGGGACAGCTCTCCAAGCAGCGCAATATCCGCTACGTGCAGGGCCGGGCGGCGTTTGTGGATTCGCACACGGTGCGCGTCAGCGGCGAGAAGGCCGAGCAGACGCTGCGCTTCGACAACATCGTGCTGGCCACCGGCTCGCGCCCGGCCGTGATCCCCATCTTCCCCAGGAGCGAGCGCGTGCTGGATTCCACCGGCGCGCTGGAGCTGAAGGACATTCCCAAGACCTTGCTCGTCGTGGGCGGCGGGTATATCGGTTTGGAGTTGGGCAGCGTGTACGCGCAACTCGGCACCAGGGTTTCGGTGGTGGAGATGATGCCGGGGCTGCTGCCCGGCGCCGACCGCGACCTGGTGGCGCCGCTGCACAAGCGTGTGGAGAAGATCTTCGCCTCAATCATGCTGAACACGAAAGTTGTGAAGGCCAGCGAGGTGGATGGCGGCATTCGCGTGGAATACGAGGGCGAAGGCAGTCCGCAGCCGCAGGTGTATGAGAAAGTGCTCGTCTCGGTCGGCCGCAAACCGAATTCCGATGTGCCCGGGCTGGAGAACACTCAGGTCACGAAGAACCACCGCGGCTTTATCGAAGTGGACTTGCAGCGGCGGACGCAGGACCCGGTGATTTACGCCATCGGCGACGTGGCCGGCGAGCCGATGCTGGCGCACAAAGCCACGCACGAAGGGCGCGTCGCGGTCGAAGCCATCGCCGGCCACAAGGTCGCCTTCGAGCCCAAGGCCATTCCGGCGGTGGTCTTCACCGATCCGGAAATTGCCTGGTGCGGTCTGACCGAGACGCAGGCGCAGCAGGAGAACCGTGCGTTCAAGGTCGCACGTTTTCCCTGGGCCGCTTCCGGACGCGCCACCACGCTGGATCGCAACGAGGGTGTTACCAAGCTGCTCATCGATCCGGCCAGCGAGCGAGTGCTGGGCGTCGGCATCTGCGGGCCCGGCGCCGGCGAGATGATCGCCGAAGGCGTACTGGCGGTGGAAATGGCGGCTACGGCGAAAGACGTGGCCCTCAGCATCCACCCGCATCCGACCTTGTCGGAGACGGTGATGGAGGCTGCCGACGCCTTCTTCGGCACCAGCACGCACATCTATCGCCGGCGCAGCAGCCAGCAGCAGGCAGCCAGCAACCAGCCCGCGGAAGTCAGCGCAGACTGAGGAGCAGCACTAAGCATTCAGCATTCAGCTGTCGGGATCAGAACCGTATGCCGCACCTGCTGAATCAAATCAATAGCGAATGTTGATGGCTGAATGCTGACTGCTGGGTGCTGACCGCTGATTGGGAGGTTCACCATGGAAAAAGCTACCTTCGGTGCGGGCTGCTTCTGGGGTGTGGAAGCGGCATTCCGCGAAATTCCCGGCGTAACGGACGCCGCCGTCGGCTACTCCGGCGGAACCATGGAGCGCCCCACCTACCAGGACGTCTGCAGCGACGAAACGGGCCACGCCGAGGTGGTGGAGGTCACCTTCGATCCCAAGGTCGTCTCCTACCGCACGCTGGTGGAGAAATTCTTCGCCCTGCACGATCCTACTACCCCGAACCGCCAGGGTCCGGACTTCGGCACCCAGTACCGCTCCGCGATTTTCTTCCACTCCCCGGAGCAGGAAAAAACCGCCCGCGCGGTCCTGCGCGAAGCCCAGCAGCACATCAACCGCCCCATTGTCACCGAGGTCACGCCCGCCAAGACCTTCTGGCGCGCCGAGGAATACCACCAGCGCTACCTGGAAAAGCGCGGCCTGCGCTCCTGCCATATCTAGGAATGGTGATCGAGGATCGGGTGATCTGGTGATCGCCCCTGTCCCGATTTGGTCCGCAAGCCTCCTTTCCTCATTCGAGACGCGTTGACTGCGTCCCGCACTCGGCCTACGGTCAGCCCAGAGGGAGGCCAGCCATGCATCTCCGGCCTGTGGGCGTTTCCATCCTCGCCATCCTCGATTTCATCGGCGCGGGCGTGATGGCCTTGTGCGGCGTGACCTTTCTGATCGGCGTCGGCGCCTTGCTGCATGCGCCCCTGTTTGCGACCTTGGGTACCGTGGGCGGCATCGCGTGTCTCCTCCTCGCTGCCTTACCCGCGGCAATCGGCTGGGGACTGTGGACGCTGCACAACTGGGCCCGCGCGTTGACCATTCTCTTTGCTGCACTGGGCATTCTGGGCGCGCTCTTCGGCTTCCTCTCGCCCGATTTGCGCTTCGTGGCCCTGTTGCCGCTGCTGGTCAACGGCATTGTCGCCGCCTACCTCATGCGCGACGAGGTCCGGGTAGCGTTCGCCTAGCCCCGAATGCGGACACGGTACGCACTCCCGGTGATACGTATCACAGGGAAGCGGTGCGCCCCGGACGCACACTGAAGACCGGAGGTACGGCCATGGCTACGACGGCTCTTGCCGGCGCGACGCTCAAACACTACCAACTGCGCGAGCGCCTCGGCGCCGGCGGCATGGGCGAAGTTTATCTGGCGCGCGACCTGCACCTGGAGCGCGACGTCGCCGTCAAGGTCCTGACCGCCGGCACGCTGGCGGGCGAAGAAGCGCGACAGCGTTTCCGCCAGGAAGCATTCGCCCTTTCCCGCCTGCAGCATCCCAACGTAGCCACCGTGCACGACTTCGACTCCTGCAACGGCACCGATTTCCTGGTGACCGAATACGTCGCCGGGCCGACCATCGCCGATAAAGTGGCTTGGGGCCCGCTGCCGGAAAAAGAGGTGCTGGAACTTGGGCTGCAACTCGCCGAGGGGCTGGCGGCAGCGCACGCACGGCAATTGATTCACCGCGACATCAAGCCGGCCAACCTGCGCGTGACCGCCGAGGGCCGGCTGAAGATCCTGGACTTCGGTCTGGCCATTCCGATGGCTGCGCCGGCCGACGTGGCCACCACCGACCATGCGGTCGGCGCGGTGGCCGGAACCCTGCAATATATGGCGCCGGAGCAGTTGCAGGGAGCGGCCCCCGACGCGCGCAGCGACATCTATGCTGCCGGCGCCGTGCTCTACGAGATGGCCACGGCGCGGGCGCCCTTTGCCGCTACCGTGCCGGCGGCGCTGGTCGACGCCATCCTGCACCAGCAGCCGCTGCCGCCCTCGCGCCTCGCCCCCGATCTCTCACCGCGCTGCGAAGAGGTCATTCTCCGCGCGCTGGAGAAAAATCCGGAGCACCGCTTCCAGAGCGCCTCCGACCTGCTGGCGGCGCTGCGCCGCGCCGTCACCGCCGGCAGCGACGCGCACAAGTCGGTCGCGGTGCTCTATTTCGAAGACTTGTCGGCGAGCGTCGAAGACCGCTATTTCCGCG
>DASUBK010000093.1:0-2504 GCA_035763305.1 Terriglobales bacterium
ATCGCGCAGGGAGAGGAGCGTGTCGCGCAACCAGTCCTGCTCCTCCTGCGACATCCAGCGTTTGGAGATGTCTATCGTCGCTCCAGTCAGGTGCGAGGAGCGAGCGCTGCCGGTGGCCTCGGCGGCATTCTCGTTGAAGCGCGCCAGCATCACCTGCCGGCCAACAGTGCGCACCAGGCTGGTGACGCGCAGGGGCTGGCCGAATCGCGTGTAGTACTGCCGAGACAGGCGCTCCAGGAAGAGCCGAGTCCAGGGCCGGCAGTAGCGGTACTGGGCGCTGATCGCGTGCAGGTAGAAGGTCTTGGTCTTGGCCGGCACCGGGACCAGATAGCCGCTGCGTGCAAAGCGGCGTAGCATCGCCGTGGACGTCATGCGGGTGAGGTGGTCGGCGTCGGCGCGAGTGTTTTGCAGCAGTTGCGAGGATTCGTCGGCGACAAGATCGCCGCTGGCAGCCGACATCCCGAGGGGAACGACCAGGAGCAGGACGAGGACGGGAACTAAGGTACGCATGGCCCACCACCAGAGTAAGTTCCCGCGGGCCAGAATTCAAGCGGGCGAGGAACTTTCCCGTGACGATTTTGGTTCCACCTTCGCCAATCGTGCAGGCAACCCTGGCAAAGCCTCTTCAATCGGCGCATCCCACCGGGGACTGGCGCCTCGCTCAGGGAACTGGGAGCTGGATGCTGGATGCTGACTGCTGACTGCTGCGCCTCAGGCGGTGGCGGAGGAGTCCGGCTTGGCTGAGTACATCTCCTGGTCGGCAACGCGCAGCACGTCATCGAGGGTCTTGCCCTCCTGCCATTCGGCCAGGCCGATGCTCAGATCGACGACGAAGTCCTTGAGATGGCCGGTGCGGTTCCACTCAGAGAGAAATTCGCGAACCCGGCCCGCGACCAGCGCCGCGCCCTCCACGCCCGTGTCGGCCAGGATCATCAGGAACTCGTCGCCGCCGAAGCGCACCACGGCATCGCTGCCGCGCACACAGCTGCGCAGCAGGGCGGCGATCTCCGCCAGGACCATGTCGCCGGTCAGGTGGCCGAAGCGGGTGTTGACCTCCTTGAAGCGGTCCACGTCGATCATGGCGAAGGTCAACGGCTTTTCCAGGCGGCGGGCGTGGCTGATGTAGCGGTTCGCCATCTCGTCGAGGGAGCGGCGGTTGTAGACCTCGGTGAGCGGATCGGTGAAGGACTGCAGGCGCAGCAATTCGCTTTGGATGGTGGTGGAGATCAGCGCCTGGCGGGTGCGGCGCACTTCCAGGCGGCGGGTAACGAGGTAAACGTTCAGCAGCGCGATGAGCGCTACCAGCCCGACGTAGACCTCTTTCGGGATGGTGATCTCGAAGTGCAGCGCGCCGTTCATAAACACCGCGGGCGCCAGCGTAGCCAGGAGCCCGGCGGCGATCAGCGTGCTGGAGAGCACGACGATCGTCCACAGCTCGGAGTCGCGCTTCTCCAGCGCCGCCAGCTGCGCGCTGACACGCGCCAGGATGCTGTCGGCAGCAGTCGAAACCGGTGCGCCGCCGACGGGCGCGTCGGATGGTTTGGAGATGGTGCGGGCCACGCTGTTGGCCATCATCCTACTTTTCAGGGACAAATGGGAGTAGTTACTGAAGTGCCGGGGATGGCGCAGGCCTTTTCGCCCCAACCAGGGAAAGGGCCCTTCAGGGCTTCTTCGGCTGCGAGTTCCCCGAAAGCGTCGAGTTTCTTTCGCCCGCTGAAGCGGGCTCAATCACCCCCGTGCCGCCGACCCCCGGCTTCCGCCGGAGGCTACACGTTCTACCGCACGCCTCGCGTGCTTACCCTCGGTGCTCCGTCAGGAATCTCACCACAGCCGACCTGAAGTTGAAAGCAAGTTAGAGCTCAAACGACTAAGCTCAAAGCTCAAAGCTCAAAGCTCAAAGCTCAAAGCTCAAAGCTCAAAGCTCAAAGCTCAAAGCTCAAAGCTCAAAGCTGCTACTCCTTCACCGCGATGGCCAGCGCTTTCATCTTGCGGTACAGGTGGGAGCGCTCCAGGCCGAGGACTTCGGCGGTGCGGCTGATGTTGCCGTGATTCTGGTCGAGGGTTTTGAGAATGTAATCGCGCTCGTAGGCGGCGCGCGCCTGCTGCAGGGTGGAGAACTCGCCCAGGCCGCGGCGGGCCACCTCGCGGTACACCAGCGGCGGCAGGTGCTTGCGGTCGATCCTGGCGGCGGTGGGATTCATGATCACCACGCGCTCGATGACGTTGTGCAGCTCGCGCACGTTGCCCGGCCAGGAGTAGCGCATCAAGGCTTCGATAGCCTCGTCGGTGATATCGCGCTTCTGGCGGCTGTAGGCGGAGGTGATTTCGCGCAGGAAGTGGCGCGCCAGCAGCGGGATGTCCTCCAGGCGCTCGCGCAGCGGCGGCACGTAAAAGGGAATGACGTTGAGGCGGTAGAAGAGGTCCTCGCGGAAGTTGCCCTTGTTGATCTCGTCCTCGAGGTCGTGGTTGGTGGCGGCGATGACGCGCACGTCCACGGTCATGGG
>DASUBK010000094.1:0-7336 GCA_035763305.1 Terriglobales bacterium
CTCTCGGTGAATTCGCACCCCTTCACTATCATCGGCATTGCCGCGCCCGGATTCCGCAGCGCCGTGGTCGGCGAGGCGCCGGCGATCTTCATGCCCATCCGCATGCAGCCGCAGGCGATGCCCGGCTTCAGCGATTTGGACGAGTGGCGCTCGCGCTGGCTCAATCTCGTCGGCAGGCTTAAGGACGGCGTCTCGCTGCAGCAAGCCCAGGCGCAACTCGGACCGGTGTGGCATGCGCTGCGCGAAGACGATTTGCAGCGCCTGATCGCCGGACATCATGGAACCGACAAGATGCGGCAAGAGTTCCTGGCCAGCCCGCTGAAACTCGAACCGGGCCAAAAGGGGCTGTCGCCGCTGCGCAACGATCTGGGCGCTCCGCTAACGGTCCTGATGGGGATGGTCGGCCTGGTGTTGCTCATCGCCTGCGCCAACATCGCTACCCTGCTGTTGGCGCGGGGCGCCGCCCGGCAACGCGAAATCTCCATCTGCTTCGCTCTTGGCGCGCCGCGCTTGCGCGTGCTGCGCCAGTTGCTTTCCGAGAGCCTGCTGGTCGGCCTGGTGGGAGGCGGCGTGGGCCTGCTGATCGCTCCCTGGGCCACCACCCTGCTGCTCAGCGTGGTGCCGGCGCAGGCCGAGATCACCTCCGCGTTGTCGGCTGAAGTCGACGTGCGCGTGCTGGTGTTCACCTTCGTGGTCGCGTTCCTGACCAGCATCCTCGCCGGAATTGCTCCGGCGTTCCGCTTCTCCCGTCCCGACGTCTCGCTGGCCATGAACGAGCAGTCGGGACGCGTCGCCGGCGGCAAGTCGCAGCTGCGCCGCCTGCTGGTCGCCGGACAGATCGGCCTCAGCGTGGTGCTGCTGGTGGCTGCCGGATTGTTCACCCGCACCTTGCTGAATCTGCGCAACGTGGACCTGGGCTTCACCACCGACCACGTCCTCACCTTCGAAGCCAACGCCAAGCTGAACGGCTACGACGACACCGGCGCGCACAGCGTCTACCAGCGCATTACCTCGGAACTGGAGCGCATGCCGGGCGTGACTGCGGTAGCCGCGAGCAGCGTTGGGCTGCTCGACCAGGACACCACCGGCGGCAACATCACCATCGACAGCTACAAACCGGCGCCCGACGAAGACATGGATGTGGACCGCAATGAGGTCAGCCCCGGCTACATGCACGCCATGGGCATCGCGCTGCTGGCCGGGCGCGACTTCACCGCCTCCGACGCCGAGGGCGCGACCAAGGTCTGCATCATCAACGAGAAGATGGCGCAGCGCTATTTCGGCGGTGCACAACAGGCCCTGGGGCACTTCCTGGTGTTCGGCGCCGGCAAGGTCACGCCCGATATCCAGATCGTCGGCGTGGCGCGCAACACCCGGTACGCCGCCGTGAAGGAAGACACCCCGCGCTTCCTGTACCTTCCGTATCTCCAGACCAAGCGGATGAACGGCATGGCGTTTTATGTGCGCACTTCCGCTCCGACCGACCAGGCAGCCAACGAGATCCGCACCGCCGTGCACAACGTGGATGCCAACCTGCCGGTGCAGTACCTGCAGACCATGCCCGAGCACGTGAAGGCCAACCTCTTCCTGCAGCGGCTGGTCGCGTTTCTCTCGCTGAGCTTTGGCGGGCTGGCGGCGGGGCTGGCGGCCATCGGGCTGTACGGGATGCTGGCCTACTCGGTGACACAGCGCACGCGCGAGATCGGCATTCGCATCGCGCTGGGCGCGACGCGCCGTGGCGTCGTGCGGCTGGTGCTGGGCGATGTCCTGCTGCTGGGCGGCGCGGCGATTGCCGTCGCGCTACCGCTGTCCATCGCGCTCTCCAGCGCCCTGCGCAGCCAGCTCTACGACATTTCCAGCCGCGATCCGCTCACCTACATCGCGGTGGTGTTGGTGGTGGCGTTCATCGCGCTGCTGGCGGGCGCTCTGCCGGCGATGCGGGCCTCGCGCCTGGATCCCATGGAAGCGCTCAGAGCGGAGTAAAGAAGCGATTACGATTCGAAATGATCTGGTAGGCCCCGGCGCCCTCGCCGGGGCGGTCGGTGGCGTTACCCGAATTACGTAGCCGCAGGCGCCCTCGCCTGCGGGCCCATGATTCACGATGACTTCCCGGCAGGCGAGGGCGCCTGCCGCCACGTGACTTCGGGTCAATCCGAATGCGGTCCCCTCGAGGCGCCGGGACCTACCTGACCGCTACCTTCTCCATCCACTGTGCGACTTGGACGTTCCACCCCAGGTCTTTCTTCATCGCCGCCTGCAGCAACGACGACGCCGACGGTTCGCCGTGCACCAGATAGGTCGCCCGCGGCGCGGCTTTGAAGGTGTGCAGCCATTCCAGCAGTTCGGCGGTGTCGGCGTGGTCGCTGAACTGCTCCAGCGCCGCGATCTGGGCGCGGATGGGAACCATCTGCCCGAAGATTTTGACTTCCTGCGCGCCGCTCTTGATGGTGAAGCCGCGCGTTCCCGGCGCCTGGAAGCCGATGAACAGCACCAGGTTCCTGGGATCGGGCAGGCGCTGGATGAGGTGGTGCTGCACCCGCCCGCCGGTCACCATCCCGCTCGACGAGACGATGATCATCGGATAGCGGCTGTCGTTGATCTTCTTCGAGTCTTGCGGCGTGGTATCGAAGTAGAAGCCGTCCCACGTCAACGGCGAGCCGTATTTGGCGATCAGCCGCTTGGTCTCCTCGCTGTACTCCTCGGTGTGCTTGAGGAAGACCTTGATGGCCTCGATCGCCATGGGGCTGTCGGCGTGCACCGGCACCCGCGGAATCTGGCCGCTCTCCATCAACTCCTTCAGCACGAAGAGCAGCTTCTGGGTGCGCTCGACGGCGAAGGCGGGCACTACAACGCAGCCGCCGCGCTGCAGCGTGTCCTTAATCAGCCGCGCCATCTCCGGGCGCGGATCGGTCTTGGGATGATCGCGGTTGCCGTAGGTGGACTCCATCACCAGCACGTCTGCGGATTCGCCCTCCGTAGGCCCCGCGTACAGCACGCGCCCGGGAGCGACCTGCGAATCGCGCACCCGGCCGATGTCGCCGGTGAACAGCAGGCGAGTCGCACTCCCGCCGTTCTGGATGGTAATCTCCGCCATCGAGGAGCCGAGGATGTGCGCCGCGTGCACGAAGCGGAAGGAGCAGCCGTCGCGCAACTGCCGGGTCTCCCTGAACGCGACCGCCTGAAACTGCTGCAGGCACTGCTGCGCGTCTTCGAAGCTGTAGAGCGGCAGCGCGGGGGAGTGCTTGCTGGTTTTCTTCTTGTTGTGGAAGGCCGCGTCTTCCTCCTGCAGGTGGCCGGAGTCGGGCAACAGGATCGAACACAGGTCAATGGTCGCCGGCGTGGCATAGATCGGACCCCGGTAGCCGGTTTTCACCAGCCGCGGAATCCAGCCGGAGTGATCGAGATGCGCGTGCGTCAGGATGACCGCATCGATCTGGTTGGCGGCCATCGGCAGCTGTTGCCAGTTGCGCTCCCGCCACTCTTTTTGTCCCTGGAAGAGCCCGCAATCCACCAACAGTTGCAACCCCGAGTGGCCGCTGGCGTCGTCGCTGACGTTGAGCAGGTGCTTGGAGCCGGTCACGGTGCCGGCCGCGCCGAGAAATTGGATGTAGGCCATGGCGGAGATTGTAATTGGGTGATTTGGTAATTGGGCGACTTGGTGATTTGGTGATTGGACAAGAAATTCAGATGGCGGACCAATCACCAAATCACTCAATCACCAAATCACTCAATCAGAATGGCAATCTCTGCCGCAGAAGCGACGATATGCGTGTGCGGCTCGCGCTCCAGCCGCTCCCGCGGATGCACCCCGGTGAGTACTCCGACCACGGCGCCGCAACCGGCCGCAGTACCTGCTTGCAGATCGAAGGGCGTGTCGCCCACCGCCATCGCTTTGCCCGGATCGCTGACTCCGCACAGCTCCATGGTTCGGAAGATCATCTCCGGCGACGGCCGGCCGCGGGCCACGTCGTCGCTGCACACGTTGGCGTCGAAGACCGCGCTCCAGCCCAACCGCCGCAGGATCGCATCGCGCAGCTCGCGGTAGAACCCGGTAGTGGTGGCGACCTTGATCTTGCGCTCGCGCAGACGCCGCAGCGCGCCCTCGACTCCCGCAATCGGCGCGGGCTGGTAATCCTCTTCCAGAATGCGGCGAAAGTCGGCGAAAACGGCCTCGACCAGGTTCTCGTCGGCCGTGCCGCGCGCCTTGGCCACAAAATGCCGGATCACCTCGCGCTTGGCCCCGCCCTTGAATTCCCGCAGCTCGGCGAAGTCGGCGAAGATTCCATGCTGCTGGAGCGCGGAGTGGAAGGCGAAGGTCACCTCGTCGTGGTCTTCGATCAGCGTACCCGCGATGTCGAATGCCACCAGCTCGATCTTCATCGCGGCTCCTTGGGCGGCGTCTCGAGCTTCATGCTGTTGTTCTTCGTGTCCGACTCGGGCACGCTGCCGTCGTTGACGATCGCCTCCGTCGGCGTTCCGGCGATCTGGATGCGCGCGATCTCCTTGCCGTGCGCCGGCACCAGCACGCGCACGCTCTGCTCGCCCTGGCTGACCAGTGCGCGCACCGGCACTTCGGCAGCCGCATCGCCGGCGTTTTCCACCGTCACCGTCACCACCGTCGAGCCCGCCAGCGTCGCCCGGGGAAATGCCGCGCTGATGCGGAAATCGGGTAGGCCGCGGTCGCGGTACACCCAGTCGTCGAAGAACCAGCTCAGGTCGCGCTTGGTCTGCCGCTGGATGAGCCCCGGCATGTACGACGTTCGTGTGTCCTGGATGGGCTGGTATTCGCTGATCGCTTTACGCAGGATGTCGTCGCCTACCATGTCGCGCAGCATCCACCACACGAACATCGCCTTAATGCGGTAGAGGATTTCGTCGCCGCTGTTGATGAGCGAATCTGTGATTTCCGATTTGTTATTTCTGGCTTGCGCCGGCGCCGTCGTCTGGGAGGAAGACGATGAGGATGAAGACGAGCTGAACGGCGTGGGATCGGCGGCCTGCAGCGGAGCCATGAAGCCGTCCATGTACACGATGGCGGAATTGCGCCCCGCCTCCTGCTCGCGCCACAGCGCCTCGGCAAAGTGCGCCAGGCCCTCGTCAATCCAGCGCCGCGGGGAGCGGAACGACGCATGCTCCAATTGGTGCGCCATGCGCACCTCGATTTGCGCGTGCTCCCCGGTCAGCGGCGTGAACAGCATCGGCCCGCTCTCGAACGGCGCATCCCCCTTCTCCGGCAGTTCGATGACCGCAACCTTCTCTCTCGGCTCGCCGAACCACCCGGCCACGAAGGGCGCGACCTTCTCCGCATCCAGCGCGTACTCCTGCGCTCCGGCGTTGTCGGCGGCGAGGTGATAGACGTTGATCGCCGGCCGGCCCAGCGTGGCAAACTCCGCGATCGCAAACGTCGGCACGGTGGTGTCGAGGTGCGAGAACTGGTAGCTGGAGCAGCCGGCGTGCGTGGTGGTGTCCTCGTTCGAGTCCAGCGTCTGCCGGGACACGTTGCCCAACCGGCCGTTCGCGACCACCGCCACCTGGTCCGACTCGCTCACCCAGCAGAAGTTGACTTTCATCTCGCTGGCGCTCTGCGACTCCTTCCAGGCACTCAACTCCGAGAACACGGTGCCTTCCGACAGGTTCGCCGCCGGCATCGCCACCGGATACCAGGTCACGTATCCGGCGCCGCGCACCACCGTGATTGGTTCCTTGATTTGGTCCCAGTCGCTGTGCAGGGCCTGGGCTTCCGGCGTGCCGACGCGCGTCAACCGCGTGGCATCGCGTGCAATCGTGCCGTCATAACCGGCTTCCAACTCGATCGTGCCCTGCGGAGGCACGGCATACGGCAGGGTGACCACCGCCTCGTTCAGCGCGCCGGTGTGGTCGATGTCGCTGGTGTAGCTGTCGGCAACGAACTGCAGGTCCTTGCCCTTGTACTGGATCATCCGCCACTCCAGCGAAGACGAGATCTGCAGCGACGCGTCGCGCTGCGGCTGGCTGGAGACGTTGCGCAGCAGGATCTTGCCGCGCGCGGCAATCGCCTGCCCGGCGGGATCGACGCGAACTTCGAGATCGTAGCGGGCGAAGACAAACGCGGAACGGTCGAGGGCAAAACTTTGACCGCAAAGGACGCAAAGGAGCGCAAACCAAAACACCAACTCAACACGGAGACACGGAGGCACGGAGAACACTCGTTTGTTTTCTTTCCCTCCGTGTCTCCGTGCCTCCGTGTTGAGCTTCCTTTTCACTCCTTCGCGTCCTTCGCGCCCTTTGCGTCCTTTGCGGTAAGACTCTTCCTCCGCTGGCGTGCCACCTCGTACATCACAATCCCCGCCGCGACCGACACGTTCAGCGACGGCACCCGCCCCAGCATCGGAATCGAAACCAGCAGATCGCAGCGCTTGCGCACCAGCTCGTGCAGGCCCTTTCCCTCGGCGCCCAGCACCAGCGCGCAATCCATGTCGTAGTCGAGTTGGTCGTAGCTCTGTGCGCCGCGCTCGTCCAGGCCGACGGTCCAGATATTTCGCTGCTTCAGTTCCTCCAGCGTGCGCGCGATGTTGGTGACGCGGGCGATGGGCACGTGCTCCACCGCGCCGGAGCTGGCCTTGGCGACGGTGGCGGTCACGCCCACCGCGCGGCGCTCGGGAATCACGATGCCGTCGGCGCCGGCGGCGTCGGCGGTGCGGATGATCGCGCCCAGGTTGTGCGGGTCCTCGATGCCGTCCAGCACCAGCAAAAACGCGTGCTGCCCGCGCTTGGCGGCCAGCAGGTCGTCCACATCGCCATACTGCTTTTCCGCGGTGATAGCGACCACGCCCTGGTGCGGAGCGCGCTTAGCCAGGCGATCCAGTTCCTCGCGTGGCACGTGGCGCACCGGAACACCGGCCGCGCGGCACTGCTCCACGATTTTCTGCAGCCGCGCGTCGTGCCGCTCGCGGGCCACGGCGACGTGTTGAAATCCGCGCCCGCGCGCCTTCAACGCCTCCGCAACCGCGTGGATGCCGTAGAGGACGGCCATGGGGTAAAGATAGCATCCAGCAGTCAGCACCCAGCAACCGCAAAGCCGGCAACCCGCAACCACGAGTCAGCCACATCCGGGGGCATCCTCCTCCCGGCGTCATCCTGAGCGAGGCAGGTCCCGGAGGGACGGCCGAGCGAAGGATCTGTGCGTTCCTCGAATCTTGAGAATTCGTCATGAGCTGCCGAAAACCTAGATCCTTCGCTTCTCTCAGGACGACAACAAGGTTCGGCTGCTGGCTGCTGAGTGCTGAGTGCTGAGTGCTATCTTTAGAATCATGCAGGACGTCTTCATCGTTTCCGCGGTGCGCACGCCCATCGGCAA
>DASUBK010000095.1:0-4899 GCA_035763305.1 Terriglobales bacterium
GACATCGGCGGCGGCACCACCGACATCGCCGTCATCTCGCTCAGCGGCATCGTGTACTCGCGCTCCGTCCGCATGGCCGGCAACCAGATGGACGAGGCCATCATGAATTACCTCAAGCGCAAGTACAACCTGCTGATCGGCGAGCGCACCGCCGAGCAGATCAAGATGGAGATCGGCTCCGCCTATCCGCTCGACAAGCCGCTGACCATGGAAATCAAGGGCCGCAACCTGATCGAGGGCGTGCCTAAGACCATCACGGTCGACGACGGCGAAATCCGCGAGGCGCTCAGCGAGTGCGTGGCCACCATCATGAACGCCATCCGCGTGGCCCTGGAGCGCACTCCGCCCGAGTTGAGCGCCGACATCAGCGACCGCGGCATCGTGCTCACCGGCGGCGGCGCGCTACTGAAGAATTTGGACAAGCGCATCCGCGAGGAGACCGGCCTGCCGGTTTCCATCGCCGACGATCCGCTGTGCAGCGTGGTGCTGGGCACCGGCAAGATGCTCAGCGACTTCAAGCTGCTGCGCAAGATTTCGATCGAGTAAGCACTCCCAAACCGGGCGGCCCGCCCTGACCGCGCCCGGTTTTGGCGCGACACGGGCGGGTTTTTCGTGAAGGCAGGAGCCGCTCGCGACTGCGTTGAATCCAATCTCGTAGGCTCTCGTGCAACCGGCTACCGGCTACTGGCTACTGGCTACTGATGGAAAGCATTCTCAAACGGCACCTCAACCTGGTCGTCCTGGTGGGGGTGTTGTTCGCCCAGATGATCGGCCTCGCCGCTCAGGTCAAGCGCCAGACCGAGAGCGGCCCGGTGCGCCTGATCCGCATGTGGGCGGTTTCGGCGGTCACGCCCGTGGAACGCGCCATCTTCGGTTCCGGCCGCGCGGTGCGCGGTTTCTGGGGCGACTACATTGACCTGCGCGGCGTGCGCCAGCAGAACGACGAATTGCGCGCCGAGGTCCAGCGCCTGCGCCTGGAAGAACTGCGCCTCTCCGAGGACACTGCCCAGGCCCGCCGCCTGAAGGCGCTGCTGGGATTCAAGGAGCAGTTCGCTTCCCAGACCCTGCCGGCCCAGGTCATCTCCACCACCGGCAGCGAGTTCTCTAAGGGCGTGTACATCGACAAGGGCTCGTCGGACGGGGTAAGGCCCGACATGCCGGTCATCACCCCCGACGGCATCGTGGGCAAGATCCTGCGCACCTACCCGCACTCCTCGCTGGTGCTGGAAATCAACGATCCCACCAGCGGCGCCGGCGTGATCCTGCAGAAGTCCCGACTGCAGGGCATTCTCAAGGGCACCTCTGACGGCGAAGTGCGCGTCGCCAACATCATGGCTGACGAAAAGGTGGAGGTCGGCGAACGAGTGCTCACCAGCGGCGGTGATCGCGTCTTCCCCAAGGGCATGCCGGTCGGCACCGTCTCTCGAACCAGCCCCGCCGGAACCTTTCTCCAGATCACGGTCCATCCCGCGGCCGAATTGGAGCGCGTCGAGGAAGTGCTGGTGGTCACGAAGATCACCGAGCGCCCCGCCGAGGTGAACGAGGCCGACGGGCCATTGCGCGCCAGCGACATCCTCGCCGAGCGCTTACCCTCGATTCCGGAGAAGCCGGCCGCACCGGGAACGACGCCCGCCGCGGCGCCTGGAACTACGCAGGCGGGAACCAAGCCAGGCGAGGCCAAGCCGGCCGTCAAACCGGCTCCCCAGACCGCTACTAATGCAGAACCACCGCCGCCACCGAGGCTAAAGCCGCCGGCGGTGCCGGACCGCTTCTCGCCGCCGGGAGCGAAGCCTGCAACCGCCTCCGCTTCCGATGCGCTGCCTGCCGCGGCGCCGCCTGTTGTAGCCCGGCCGCCCGCGGCCGGGAACACTCAGACCCCGGTCGGAGCTGAGCGCGCTACCACGCCCAAGCCGGCCGCCGACAAGAAGCCCCAGACCGCCCAGGCGCCCAAGCCGGAACCGCCGAAGGGACCACAACAATAGTGGCCGTCTCCTACGTATCCCGCGAGCAGATCCAGGTACACCGCTTCAATCCGGCGGTGACCGTGGGCGTTCCCCTGGCCGCCCTCGTTTTGCAGGCCTTCATCCCGGTGCGCCTGCACTGGTTTTCGATTTTCGATCTGCCGCTGCTGGTGACCATCTTCTTTGCCGTCTCGCGGCGCAACCCCATCGGCGGCCTGGCCACCGGCTGCATCATCGGCCTGCTGCAGGACAGCCTCACGCACAACCCGCTGGGACTATACGGAATCGCCAAAACCGTCGTCGGCTTTGCCGCCTCCTCCCTGGGCGTCAAGATCGACGTCGACAATCCCGGCTCGCGACTGCTGGTCACCTTCGGCTTCTATCTCGTTCACCAGTTCATTTATCTGTTCGTGGTGCACGGCCTGGTGGGACAGGATCTGGACTGGCGCTGGAGCCATCTCCTGCTCGCGGCTTTCTTCAATGCCGCGCTGGCGGTGGTCCTGTTCTTCGGCCTGGATCGTTTGAAGCAGACGGGGTAGTCGGTAGTCAGTTGTCGGCAAGGACGCTAACCCACAGGGTCCCTCGACTCGACATCGGCGGGCGCGCGCCGATGTCTCGCTCGGGATGACACATGAACTTAAGCCACCCCTGCCGGCCGTCCACTGTCCACGGACCACTGACCACTTGCTAATTACCTTTGTTCCTAGGGCCTTCGCCTAACCTCCACCGCTGCCAAAGCTGCTAGACTCGTAGCAACTCTGAAGCGAAAGGTCCCCCCGGCAGCATCTAAAAACCAGAGCTGCTGCTGCAGTTATGGCGCGCGACGAAAAGGTTTCGCAGTTCCGGCTCGCGGGCGTGCAATACGCGATCCTGGGCATCTTTCTTTTGCTCGCCTTCGGCCTGTGGCGCCTGCAGATTCTCGGCAACGATTACTACGCCAGCCTCGCCGAGAAGAACAAGATCCGCGAAGTTCCCATCCTCGCTCCCCGCGGCAAGATCCTGGATCGCGAGGGCCGCATCATCGTCGACAATTACCCCTCCTTCTCCGCCCTGCTGCTGCGCGACCAGACGCGCAACCTGATGGCCGACGCCCCGGCCATCGCCGCCGGCCTGCACATGGACGAGAAGGACGTGCGCGATCGCATCCACAAGTTCGCTTCCGCGCCGCAGTATCAGCCCATCTTCCTCAAGGACGACATCACGCCCGACGAGCTGTCCTTCATCGAAGCGCACCGCAACGAACTGCCGGAATTGGACACGATCATGATCCACCGCCGCCTGTATCCCAAGGACGGCTTCCTGGCCCACCTGATCGGCTACGTCGGCGAAGTCAGCGAGGACATGCTCAGCCAGCCGCAATGGGAGTTCTATAACGCCGGCGACATCGTCGGTAAAAGCGGCGCCGAACTGGAATACAACGACATCCTGATGGGCAAAAACGGTTCGCGGCGCGCGCTGGTTAACAGCCGCGGCAAGGAAATCGGGCGACTGGATGAGACTCCCGCGATTCCCGGCAAGCCGCTCAAGCTCACCATCGATCTCGACATGCAGATCGCGGCCGAGGAGGCGATGCAGGGCAAGAACGGCGCCATCGTGGCCATGGATCCACGCAATGGCGAGATCCTCGCCATGGTCAGCCGGCCCACCTTCGATCCCAACGCCTTCGCCGTGCGCATCGAGCGGGACGACTGGGCCAAGCTGGTCGAGGACGACGAGCATCCGCTGATGAATAAGGCCATCCAGGCGCAGCTGGCGCCGGGTTCCACCTTCAAGATCATCATGGCCGCGGCCGGGCTGCAGGAGGGCATCGCCCAGGACATGCACGTGAACTGTTCCGGCGGTGCCAGCTTCTACGGCCGCTATTTCAAGTGCTGGGTGGTCGCCGACCATCGTGTGCACGGCATGGTGGACATCACCAAGGCAATCTACCAATCGTGCGACGTCTTCTTCTACACCCTGGCCGAGAAGCTGGGCATCGATCGCATCGCGCAATACGCCGACGAATTCGGCCTGGGGCACAAGACCGGCATTGACCTGCCCAACGAGATGTCCGGCGTCATGCCGTCGGAAGAGTGGAAGATCCGCAACTTCAAGCAGAAGTGGTATGCGGGCGAAACCATCTCGGTGGGCATCGGCCAGGGCGCGGTCGCCGCCACGCCCATCCAGATGACGCGCGCGCTCGGCGGCATCGCCAGCCAGGGCGTGCTGCAGCGGCCGCACATCGCCTTCCCCGACGAACTGGCGCAGTACGGCCTCAAGCTGGCCAGCAGCGTTCCCCAGGAAAAGCGCGTCGCCCTCGACGAGAAGAACTGGGACATCATCACCGACGCGATGGCGCTGGTACCAACGCCGGAAGGCACCTCCGGCAGCGCTCACCTGGAAGGCATCGATTTCGCCGGCAAGACGGGCAGCGCGCAGACCATGTCCAACGCGCTGGCCCAGCGCCTCGGATTCAAGCACTCGATGAAGGACAACGCCTGGTTCGTGGGCTTCACCCCGCGGCGCAATCCGGAAATCGTCGTCGGCGTTCTCTTTGAAGGCGGCGAACACGGCCAGTTTGCGGCTCGCATCGCCTCGCAGGTGATTCGCGCTTATGTCCAGAAGCAGCGCGCGCGGGAGAACAAGATCGCCTACGCGCCCGCGCTCAAGGCCGCGCCCGGCTTGGAGAATGTTCCGGTCGCATCGCCCGCCGTACTGGCCGCCTTGCGCGATCACGATCCCGCGCTCGATCGGCAGGACCGCACCGAACTGGCGCAACTGGGATCTCAACCGGAGGGCACGGCTTCAGCCGTGCCCCACAGCGGCAGCACGGAAGCGGCTCGAGCCGCTGCGGGCCATAAGCCGCCGGCCGCAAGCGCGGCTGACGATCGCATCGAAATGTCGGGTTTCTGGAATTCCGGCGGCTCCGACGAACTCCACGCCAACAGGTACATCATTC
>DASUBK010000096.1:0-12824 GCA_035763305.1 Terriglobales bacterium
TGGCCTGCAGATCGTGGTCGAGCATGTCCTGGCTGAAGCGGCCGTGCGGCACCAGCGGCCGGCTTGCGGGAAGGATGTCCATGCGCTCCCGCAGCAGGTCGCCCGCGAAGTACTTGTTGCCGTCGAAGACCACGTCGCTCAGCGTGTGCTTGGGGCCCTTCTCGATTTCGTAGGTAATGGTCGTCTGCTGCTTGCCCGGATCTTCGTTGATGACGTAGTTGACGTCGGCGTCGAAGTAGCCCTGGGTCTGCAGGTAATTGCGGATGTTCATGCGGCCTTCGTTGAGCAGGTCTTCATCGGCCGCGTGTTCCTCGTAGACGGGGACCATGCGGCGCAACTGGGAACGGCTCAAGCCGGCGCCGCGCTCGCTGATCTCCACCAGCGGCCCGCGATCGATGCGCAGCACGTAGTCCAGGGTGTTGTTCTCCGGGTGGTAAATCTTGTTGGTGATGGTGATCTGCGCCTCGAGGCGGTCCTGGGCGCTGTACTCCTTGCGCAGCCGCTCCAGCGCCGAACTGAGCCGATCGGCGGTGACCACGTCGCCGGAATGCAGGTGCGCGATGCCGCGGATGGCCGTGTTGCTGAACCCCGGCGTGCCCTGCGCGATCACTGTCCCGATGCGCGCCGCCGTTCCGTGCACGATGCTGAAGACCACGTCCACGGTCTGCGTGGCGGAGTGGAACTCTTCGCTGTCGGTGACCGTCGCCTGGTACCAGCCGTTGTCAATGAGCGCCTGCTTCATGGCGGCGATGGAGGCGCGCACCTTGTCCTTGGTAAAGACCTGCCCCAGCTGGATCTTGCTCATGTCCATCAGCTGCGCGGCGGAGGGACGCCGCGGCGCGCCGCCGGCATTCAGCGAGCGCACGAAGTAGTTGGGCTTGCCGACGAAGACCAGCGTCATCTCGGTCGGCGAGTTCTTTTGCGCTTCCACCTGCAGGTCGGCAAAGCGGCCGGTCTCGAACAGCGCCTTGAGGCTGCTGCTGACCTTGCGCGGATCCAGAGGCTCGTTCAAGGGCTGGGTGACGCGGGAGCGCAGGCTGCTCATGACGTGCTGGTCGGCGTCGATCCCCTGGAACTGGATTTCGCGCACCACCAGCCCCTGGTAGGTGTCGATGGCGGAGAGCGCCGGCATGGCTGCCGCCGGCTGCGGCGCCGGGTCCTGGGCCACGCAGACCGCCGCCACCAGCAACATCGCCGGTAGCCACGGACAGCGCCTGCGCAGCGGCTTGGGCATCCTGCTCAAAAAAGACAAACCCCGGCATCGGCGTCGGCCCCACCTTCCGGCCAGGCGCCTGTTTGCTGGAATCAAGGCCCTTATAATACTTGGTCGAAGTTCCCGCACATGGCCATCGCACCCGAGGAGCGCTATTCACGGCAAATCCTGTTCGCCGGCATCGGCGCCGAAGGGCAGAAAAAGCTGCGCGCGGCCACGGTGGCCCTGGTCGGCTGCGGAGCGACCGGGTCGACTGCCGCCTCGCTGCTGGTGCGCGCCGGGGTTGGAACCGTGCGCCTGGTGGACCGGGATTATGTCGAGCCCAGCAACCTGCAGCGCCAGGCTCTATTCGACGAATCCGACGCCGCCGAATCGCTGCCCAAGGCGGTGGCGGCCGCGCGCAAGCTGGCCTCATTCAACTCGGACGTGAAAGTGGTCGCCGGCGTCGCCGATGTCTCGCCCGGCAATATCGCCGAACTGCTGGACGGCGCCGGCCTGATCCTGGATGGCACTGACAACTTCGAAACTCGCTACCTGATCAATGACTACGCGGTCAGCCGGGGCATCCCGTGGATCTATGCCGCGGCGGTGGGCAGCTATGGCGTCACGCTGAACGTGCTGCCCGGCGAGACCGCTTGCCTGGCCTGCGTCTTTCCCGAATCGCCCCAGGGCACCTTCGAGACCTGCGACACTGCCGGCATCCTGAATTCCGCCGCCACCACGGTCGCAGCCATCGAGATCACGGAGGCTCTGAAACTGCTGGTGGGAGCGCGCGACCGCCTGCGGCGTTCGCTGCTGTCCTTCGACCTGTGGCGCAACGAGCGGGCGGAGGTCGCGGCCGCGCGGCCGCGCCCCGACTGCCGCGCCTGCGTCCGCCGCGAATTCACTCACCTCGCCGGCGAAGGACGTCCGCACATCACCCTGTGCGGGCGGAACTCGGTGCAGATCCACGAGCGGCAGCGGCCGGTGGACTTTGCGGAGATGACGCACCGCCTGCAACCGCACGGCACGGTGCGGCACAACGATTTCGTGCTCAAGTTCTGGCGCGAGCCCTACGAGATGACGCTCTTCCCCGACGGCCGCGCCATCATCAAGGGCACCACCGACACCGCCTTGGCGCGCAGCCTGTACGCACGTTTCGTCGGCTCCTAGCGGCGAGCCCCCAGCGCAACCGCTAGCCCCCAGCCCCCAGCCCCTGCTTCTCTGGCATCCCCATTTACCGCTTAGTAATCCAAAAGAATCAGGTGAATTGGTGCGCGCAGGGTGAGACTCACCTTGTGGGCAGAAGGTGGGCACTATGAAGTCTTCGCATCTGTTAATTGCGACATTAACGCTGGCGTTGAGCGCGTTTGGCCAGAGCGTCGGCGGCAGCAGCAGCGGCGGCAGTAGCACGTCGGGCAGTGCGCCCACCGCAGGCGCCGCGCCCGCGGTACAGGGCACCACCGCGACCGGCACCGGCTCCGCTACGGCGACCAACACCACGCCGGGAGCGCAACCGGCCGCGCCGGGCATGAGCGGCAGCACCGTCGCGCCGGGAACTCAGGGCGCCACGCAAAACAACACCGGAGTTCCCACGGGTGCCTCCAACAACACTGCGGGAATCCAGCCGACCGCGCCGGGAACCGCCGGAACGACGAACACGACCGCACCCGCCGGCAATACCGGATTCAACGCCACCACCGGGCTGACGAATACTCTCTCCACCTCGGGCGGCTACGTGTACAACAGCGCGCCCGCTTCGCCGCCGCTGCTGGTGACTCCCATCGTCCATCTCGGCTCGGTGACGCCGGGCGTGGGCGCAACCGGCTCCGCGGGCGGGAACCCCGTCGGCGCAACCAGTTTTCCGAATTCGCTCTCCTCGCCTCCGCCGCCGGTGACGATCGTGCCGGAAATTTCCTATCCGGGTGAGGCGATGAACAGCGCCACGGTGGCCGCAGGCCGCGTGATTGCCATCGGCCCGCCGGTACCCGACTTAGGTCCCGGCGCCGGCGAGAATTCCGCCTATGCCGGCCAGCAGCCCTTGCCCCAGGGCGAGAGCCTCGCCGAGTACGCCGCCAAATTCCGCTCCAAGAATCAGAACCAGTCGGCGCACGTCTACACCAACGCCGACGTGGACCGCATCAACCAGCAGACCGGCGGAGTTACCGGAACGGCCGTGAATGCGGGCAACCCTCCGGGCGTTACGACTCCGGCAGGCAATAATTCCCAGCCGGCAGTCGGCCAGCCTGCGGGCCAGCCGCAGACCACCCCGGGAGTCACTACGCCGCAACCGAACCAGCCGCGAAGCCCGTTCACCCCGCATCCGCAGGCGGAGATGGGGAGCAGCCCCATGCAGCAGCCGGCGGAGATGGCGCAGGCGAATCCGCCGGCGCAACCGGGCAGCGCAGCCGGCGCGACCGACAATGGTGCAGCGGCGAACACCGAAACCAGCCAGAGCTCGGGGCAGAATCAACCTACGCTGCCGCGCTCCGCTTCCCCGCTGCCGCTGATGGCGGTAATGGGCTTCCTGGCAGCCACCGCGGGCATGTTCCTGCGGCGTTAACTCCTTCCCTAATCACGTAGCGGCAGGCGCCCCCGCCTGCCGTCTTTTTCTGCCCAGAATCGCGTAGCCGCAGGGCCTGCCCTGAGCTTGTCGAAGGGCGCCCTCGCCTGCGCTGTCTGCGCACCAAAGGTTGTGATCTGCGAACTGGGCCTGCCCACCGCAAACTGCTATCCTTCCGCATCTTTCCGGAGGCCAACCATGCCTCAAAGCGACGCAGCCCGCGCGCTCTCGTCCCCTCCCAAGCCGTCGAAGGTCTATCGCTGGATCGTCCTGGCGTTCGTCAGCCTGGCGATGTTCGGCAACTACTACTTCTACGACGCGCTCAGCCCCCTGGCCGACATGCTGCAAAAGCAGCTCGGCTTCAGCGACCAGAACATCGGCCTGCTGAATTCTTTCTACTCGATCGCGCCTATCGCCACCGTGCTGATCGGCGGCATGATCATCGACCGCATCGGCACCCGCAAGTCCACGCTGCTCTTCGGTTGCATCTGCATGGTCGGCGCCGTCGTCACCGCCGCGACCGCCAACTTCTTCGTCATGGCGACCGGCCGCTTCATCTTCGGCATGGGCGCCGAGTCGCTGATCGTCTCCATCAATACCGCGCTCGCCAAGTGGTTCCGCGGCAAGGAGCTCAGCTTCGCCTTCGCCGTGGATTTGCTGATTGCGCGCTTCGGCACCCTGCTGGCGCAGAGTTCCCCCAGTTGGGCGAAGAGCGCCTACGCCAACTGGCAAACGCCGTGGTGGATCGGCGTGGGTTTTGTCTCCCTCTGCCTGGTCGGACCGATCTGTTACTGGATCCTGGAGGCGCGCGCCGAGAAGCGTTACGACATGGGCCAGGCCGGCGAGGTGGACAAGGTCGTCTTCCGCGACATCTTCCACTTCGGGCGCTCTTACTGGTACCTGGTCGCGCTGTGCACCCTGTTTTATTCCGGCATCTTCGCCTTCGAAACCTTCGCGGTGAAATTCTTCCAGCACGCGCACCAGTTGCCGCTGTCGGATGCCGGCCTGCTGCTGAGCATCCTGACCGCGTCCACCATGGTGGGCACGCCGATCTTCGGTCTTATGTCGGACAAGATCGGCAAGCGCGCCACGCTGATGATTCTCGGCTCCAGCCTGCTGGTGCCGGTGTTCCTGATCATGGGCTACGCGCATTCGGCGCACACCGTGGGCGTAACCCTGCCGTGGCCGTGGAGCACGCACTTTGTCGCGCCGCTGCCGCTGGTGATCGCCATGGGGATGATGGGGGTGGCGTTCTCGCTGGTGCCGGCGGTGATCTGGCCGTCGGTCGCCTACATCGTGGACCAGAAGACGCTGGGCACCGCGTTCGGTTTGATGACCATGGTGCAGAACGGCGGCATGGCGCTGATGAATTACGTGCTCGGCCTGTCCAACGACATGGCGCACGCCAGCGCCGCCAATCCTCCCGGCTACCTGCCGATGCTGCACATCCTGACCGGCCTCGGGGTGGCCAGCGTACTCTTTGCCGTGCTGCTGCGCGTGCGCGAAACCGGGCCGCACGGGCACGGGCTGGAAACCATTCGGGCGGGAAACTGAAGCTGATTTGTAATTTGTAATTTGTGATTTGTGATTTGCAATCTGCCGAACGTACGCGGCGGCTCTCTGCAATTACAAATTTTATTGCAGATTTTTGCTGGTGTCCTGGAAGGCGGATCCGGAGTACATTCGAATGCCGAGTGCCGAGAACCGAGTGCCGAATGAAGAACCCGGTACCCCTCGTTAGCCGTTCGTCTTCGGCACTCGGCATTCGACATTCGGCATGGTGGTACAGGCAACCAAAGCACCTGCTGGCCGCCTCTCTATAAAGCCCGGCGACAGGCGCCGGACCGCTTCGGGAAACCCGGCAGGCGCGATTTTTCAGCAATTTCCGGGAAATCCATACAACGACCAGCTACTTAGCCGCATCTATGCGGATGCGGCCTGAAGAAGGCATTGACTCAAGCAAAGAAAACACTGGCATCCGGGCTCTCCGAGGCGGAGGCGATTCAGCGGGCGCAGAAGGGCGACGCGGAATCGTTCGAGGCGTTGTACGGCCTGCACAAGCGGCGGGTATATTCGCTTTGCCTGCGCATGACCGGCAACACCGCCGAGGCCGAAGACCTCACCCAGGAGGCCTTCTTGCAGCTCTATCGCAAGATCGCCACCTTCCGCGGAGAGTCGGCGTTTTCCACCTGGCTGCACCGGCTGGCCGTCAACGTGGTGCTTATGCACCTGCGCAAGAAGGGCCTGCCCGAGGTCTCGCTGGAAGAGACCATGGAGCCGCAGCAGGAAGACGGGCCGCGCAAGGACATCGGTGCCCGCGACAACGTTCTGGCGGGCTCCATTGACCGCGTCAACCTGGAGCGGGCCATCGAAAGCCTGCCGCCGGGCTATCGCATTATTTTCGTCTTACACGACATCGAGGGCTACGAGCACAACGAAATTGCCGAGATGATGGGATGCTCGATCGGCAATAGCAAGTCGCAGTTGCACAAGGCCCGTATGAAACTGCGTGATCTCCTCAAGGCCAGCAGAGCCGAAAAGGCCATGAAGCGGTGACGGGGAGCGAGGCAGATTCAGGGGATCCGCGAGCGCGTTTCCTGCGCTGGGGGAACCCCATCGGGGAGAGAGGGATTATGACCTGCGCAGAATTTCAAAAGGTTCTGCCTTACATCATCGAGACCGGCGGGAACGCCAACGAGGAAGAGCACCTGCGCGAATGCCAGGTGTGCTCCGACCTGGTCGCCGATCTCAAGTACATTGCGGAACAGGCCAAGCTGCTGGTTCCGATGGTGGACCCGGATCCGCGCGTGTGGACGGGAATCCAGAATTCCTTGGAGCGCGAAGGGCTGGTGAAGAAGACCACCACTCGCGCTCGGGGGCGTCTTCTAGACCCCAAAAGCTGGGGCGCCGTCCCCTGGATAGCGATGGCGGCGGCCGTCGTGCTGGTGGTGGCCGCCGCCGTAATGTTCCGCCGGGCCCCTGCTTCTTCCGCCACCCAGGCCGGGGCCGTGTCTTCGTCGCCGGCGGCGAGTTCCGAAGATCAGCAACTGTTGTCCGCCGTCGCCGCCCGCGACGCCTCTCTGCGTCCCACGTACGAAGAGAACCTCAAGCGGGTGAACGCTTCCATCGAGGATGCGCGCCGGGCGGTGCAGGCCCATCCCGATGACCCCGACGCTCGTGGCGCGCTGCAACGCGCCCAGCAGCAGAAAGCAATGATGTACGACATGGCCACGCGTTCGGCGCCTTAAGCCGCCGCGGCCACCCGACCATGAAAGCAAGACTCGCAACCTGGAGCGCTGTCGCGGCCCTGGTGATCGCCGGGACGGCGGCCTCCGCCCAGACCCGCCAGCTGCGCTTCCCTCTTGCCTCCGGCGGCACCGTCACCGTGCGCAATCCGTTCGGCTCGGTCATGCTGCGCCCCGCGGCGGGAAACGAAATCATCGTCGCCGCCAAGCCGCACTCCGGCAAGGTGGAGGTGGACGAGTCCCACGCCGCCAATCGCGTCGATCTCACTTCTCACCTGCTGCAGAACGGCAGCCCCGAGGAAGAAAGCGTCGATTACGACGTGCAAGTTCCGGCGGGCGCGACGGTCGAGGTGCATGCTTCGACCGGCAGCATCCGCGCTGAAAAAACCGGCGGCGATCTCACCCTGGAGTCGGAGTCAGGCAGCATCGAGGTGCGCGACGTTCCCCGCTCGCACTTGCGCCTGCAGACGGTGAACGGCGGAATTACCGTGGCCAACGCCGCTGCGGTGCACCTGGTCGCGGCCTCGGTGGGCGGCAATATTCAGCTTACCGACGTGGCCGGGCCTTCCGTCTCCGCCGACACCAATAGCGGCGCCATCCACTATCGCGGCGATTGCAGCGGCGGAGGCGACTACGCGCTCTCCACCCATTCCGGCGACATCACCGCCGTCCTGCCTGCCTCCGCTTCCCTCGATCTGACCGCGCGCTCCATTAACGGTTCGGTGCAGAACGATTTCCCCCTGCAGCCGATGCAGCACCCGACCATGGCTTTGGCCGAGGGCAAATCGCTGGCCGGCCGCGCCAACTCCGGCGCCTCTTCGGTCCGCCTGCGCTCCTTCAGTGGTACAATCCGCGTTCAAAAGCAATAGATTTCATCAACCTTCGTGTCCTTCGTGGCGCCTTCGTGTCCTTCGTGTGCACCGGCCCTGCTGGTTCACACGAAGGACACGAAGGGTGCACGAAGGGCTTAAGTCGAATGCAACGCGCCTCAGCGACGGTATTCCTGGTTGGTTTCATGGGAGCGGGAAAAACCAGCGTGGGTAGAGCCTTGGCCGATCTTTTGCAATGGGAGTTCGTGGACCTCGACGACCGCATCGTGGCGCGCGCCGGCCGCTCCATCGCGGACATCTTTCACCAGGAAGGCGAGCCTGCCTTCCGCCGCCTGGAGAGCGAAGAACTGGCCACGCTGCTCGCCGAGACGGAAACCTCCCGCATCGTCGCCCTCGGCGGCGGCGCCTTCGCCCAATCCGCCAACCGGGAACTGCTTCGCCGCCACCAGGTCGTCTTCCTGGACGCTCCCGCCGATGACCTTTTTCGGCGCTGCTCCATTTCGGAAATCGCTCGTCCCCTGCGCCAGGACCGGAACCAATTTCGCCAATTGTACGAAGCGCGACGTAGCGCTTATATGGAAGCCGGCACACGGGTCGATACCCAGGACAAAACCGTCGCGCAAGTCGCCGCCGAGGTGGCTGCCCGGCTGGAATTGGAAGGCTGAATGAATCTCCGCACTAAAGCGATCCCCCGCGCTCTAGGCGCGCTTCTGCTGGTTTCCCTTATCCTCTCTCCCCTGTTCGCCGCCTCCAACAAGACTCCGGCGACCGGCCACACCGTGGATTCCGGCACCTTCGGCATCTTCGTCAACGGCCGCCGCGTTGCCGCCGAGACCTTCCACATCGAGCAGCAGCCCGGTGTCAGCATTGCCAGGTCGGAGTTGAAGCTGGAGGACGGCAAAGGTCCGGCGCAGACCGCCGAACTCCAACTGGCGCCCAACGGCGATCTTCGCCGCTACGAGTGGAAAGAGTTCTCGCCGGAGAAGGCGGCAGCCGTGGTGCAGCCGGAAAACGATTTCCTGGTGGAACACGTCACCGGCACCGAACCCGCCACCAAGCCCATCGACCAGCCGTACATCCTGCCGGCCTCCACCATGATCGTGGACGACTATTTCTTCAGCCACCGCGAGATTCTCGCCTGGCGTTATCTGGCCGGCTGCACCCCGGAAGCGGGCAAAGGCTGCAAGCTCACCCGGCAGCAATACGCCGTGCTGGTACCGCGCGCCCGCAGCCCCATCGTGGTCACCATCGAGTATGCCGGGCGGGAGAAGATCAACCTCAAGGGCCAGCAGATGGAACTCGACCGCTTCGACCTCACCGCCGACGGCGCCGATTGGGCCATGTGGCTCAATCCCAGCGACCACAAGCTCATGCGCATCGTGATCGCCGCCGACAACACCGAAGTCGTGCGCGACTAGCGGCACAGCTAACTAGGTTCCACGCCCAGCAGGGTCGGCCCCGGCGCGCGCCGGGGCTTTCGCTTCTAGCCCCCAGCGCAGATCACCTTCGCTCTCCTTCACTCGACCGTTTCCATTCGGCACTCGGCACTCGGCATTCGGCAATCACCCCCGTGGTACCATCGAAATTTGTCTTTCTCGTCGGGAGCGGCGCCGTGCGCATTCTCTTTGTTGGCGACATCTTCGGGCGGCCGGGGCGGGCCATCGTCCGCGAACGGCTGGCGGAAGTGGTCCGCGAACACGCCATCGACTTGACCATCGCCAACGGCGAAAACGCTGCCGGCGGCTTCGGCATCACCCCGCAGATCGCCGACGAACTGTTTTCCCTCGGCATTGCCGTGCTCACGACCGGCAATCACATCTGGGATAAGCGCGAAATCATCGACTACATGCATTCGGCGAACGGGAACGCCTTCAGCCCGGCGCGCCGCCTGCTTCGTCCCGCGAATTATCCCGCCGGCACCCCGGGCGTCGGATTGTACGAAGGCGCCGCCAGCGACGGCACTCCCTATGCCGTCATGAATCTCCAGGGCCGCGTCTTCCTCCCGCCCAATGACGATCCGTTCCGCGTCGCCGATGCCCTGCTGGCCCAGGTAAAGGCCAAGATCATCCTGGTGGACATTCACGCCGAGGCCACCTCGGAGAAGGTGGCGATGGGCTGGTACCTCGACGGCCGCGTCACCGCCGTGCTGGGCACGCACACCCACATTCCCACCGCCGACACCCGCGTGCTGCCCCAGGGCACCGCCTACCAGACCGATCTCGGCATGACCGGCCCCTACGACAGCGTCATCGGCGTGCAGAAAGAGCTGGTGCTGCAGCGCTTCCTCACCCAGATGCCGGCGCGCTGGGAGGCCGCCTCCCACGACACGCATTTCTGCGCCGTCATCATCGACGCCGATCCCGCCACCGGCCACGCTCGCTCCATCGAGCGGCTCATCGTGCCCGAACTGTCGCAGACACAGCGATGACGGTATCTGGGCACGACTTTGTATCAGGGCACGACTTCAGTCGTGCCGCTATGTCCGCAGAGAATAAGAGGGCTTCTGCCCCTGCCAACATCCAGGGGCTTACACCATGACCCCCTTCGTCTGGGATTCCGCCGACGCCTACCTCTTCGATATCGACGGTACCCTGCTCAACACCCGCGACGGCGTGCATTACCACGCCTTTCATCACGCCGTGCGCGACGTGTTTGGCGTGGATTCCAGCATTGACGGCGTGCCGGTGCACGGCAACACCGACATCGGCATCCTGCGCGCGGTGCTCGAGCGCGGCGGCATCTCCGCCGAGGTCATCGCCGAGCGCCTGCCGCTGGCCCTGCGGCATATGTGCGACGAGGTGCAGCAAAACGCAGCCGGGATTCGTCCCGAACTCTGCCCCTCGATCGCGGACCTGTTGCGTCGGCTGCAGGCAGCCGGCAAGCTGATGGGCATCGTCTCCGGCAACCTGGAGCCGATCGGATGGGCCAAGCTCTCCGCCGCCGGGCTGCGCGATTACTTCTCCTTCGGCTCGTTCAGCGATCGCCATGAACGGCGCGCCGACATCTTCCGCCACGGCATCGCCGAAGCGCGCCAGCGTCTCGGTCCCAACGCGCGGGTGTGCGTAGTCGGCGATACGCCGCGCGACATCGAAGCCGCGCGCGAGGTCGGCATCCCGGTGATCGCCGTGGCCACGGGAATCTTCACCCGCGACGACCTGCTGGCCCACCGCCCTGACCTCTGCGTCTCCTGCTGCACCGACCTGCTCGGCGGCCGATAGCCGATGGTCAGTCAACGATGTGGACCGCACGCGACCTCGCGTGCACGCGGATTGCGCGCGGTCCATCGAGTGACGAACCCTCCGCAGCATCGTCTAAGACACTGTTAGAATCTCAGGACGATGCGTTTCGCCCGCATCTTCGGCGTGGTGGCTGCGCTGGTAGCGTGCGCGGCGGCAGCGGAGGTCAAGGCGCCGCCTCTCTCCGACTGCGACCGCCGGCACACCGCCAAGGCCTGCGAGGTCTCGCCGCAGGAATTCAAACAGGCCCGCGACGATTTCAAGCGTGGTCTGCGTTTTCGCAAGAACAACGATCTGCAATCCGCCTTCGACGCTTTCGACAGCGCCGCCGGCGCCGTTCCCGCCGATCTCGAATACCGCACCGCCCGCGAAGTCGTCCGCCAGCAGTTGGTCCTGAGGCATATCGAGGCCGGCAACGCTCTGCTGGAGACGCAGCAGACGGTGCGCGCCGCGGCGGAGTTCCGCGAGGCCGCCCGCCTCGATCCGCAGAATACCTTCGCCCAGCAGCGCCTGCGCGATGCCCTGCCGGCGCCCAAGTCCAGCGACGTGCTGCACGCCATCGTCAGCGACGCGCTGGCGCCGGAGGTGCTCCTCGCGCCTAAGACCGGCCGCCACGATATCCACCTGCGCGGCGACATTCGCAGCGTGGTCAGCGGCATCGCCGGCATCTACGGCATCAAGGCGGACTTCGACGATTCCACCCCCAACCGTCCCATGACGCTCGACCTGGGCGGCGCCACCTTCCAGGAGGCGATGACCGCGGCCTCGCTGATCGCCAAGACCTTCTGGATTCCTTTGACTCCCTCCGAAATCCTGGTGGCCGCCGACACGCCCACCCAGCACCGCGAACTCGACCGCATGGTGGCCCGCACCTTCTATTTCCAGGACGCCACCTCCATCCAGGAACTCACCGACATCCTCAACGTCTTCCGCACCGTGTTCGAAGTGCGCTTCGGGGTGCAGCAGCCGACGCAGTTCTCCATCGTGGTGCGGGCGCCCCAGCGCACCCTCGACACCCTGGCGCAGTTCGTGCAGACGCTGCAGAACGCCCGCCCGCAAGTCATGCTCGACATGAAGGTCTACGAGGTCAACGCCTCCATGCTGCGCGACTTCGGCCTGGAGATGCCGTTGCAGTGGAGCCTGATCAACCTCAGCTCGAGCGCCCTGGCGCTGCTGGGCCAGCAGAACATCCAGGACCTGATCAACCAGCTGATCTCATCCGGCGGCATCAACCAGGCGGGCTCCACGGCCATTGCCGCCCTGCTGGCGCAGGTGCAGAACAGCCAGCAGAATCCCCTGCTGCAGAATCCCTTCGGCACCTTCGGCGGCGGTTTCACCCGCTTCGCGGTGCCCTTCGCGCCGGGTACGTTCCACTTTTCGATGAACGAGTCCCACATCGAGAGCGTGGAGCACACCATCCTGCGCGCCTCGCAGGGAATCCCGGCCACGCTGCGCATCGGCTCGCGCTACCCCATCACCAACGCCACCTTCGCGCCCATCTTCAATACCGCCGCCATCGCCCAGGTCATTCAGAACCAGAGCTTCCAGGCGCCCTTCCCTTCCTTCACCTTCGAAGATCTTGGGCTGACGCTGAAGGCCACGCCGCAGATTCACGGCGACCAGGAGGTCACCCTGGCGCTCGACCTGGCGATCAAGAATCTCAGCGGAGCGGCATTCAATGGCGTGCCGGTCATCGGCAACCGGCAATACACCGGCACCATTCGCATTCCGGCGGGAGAATCCGGCATCGTGACCGGC
>DASUBK010000097.1:0-6218 GCA_035763305.1 Terriglobales bacterium
ATCCAGCAGCACACGCGCACCCTGCGCGGCCTGCAGGTGGCGATTATTGGCGACATCTTTCAGAGCCGCGTGGCGCGCTCGGAAGTGCTGCTGCTCAGCCGCTTCGGATCGAAGATCACCCTCTGCGGCCCGCCGGAACTGGCGCCGGAGATGGCAACCACGCTGGCCTCCGGGGTACGAGTGGTGCGTACCGTCGAGGACGCGCTGCGCGGCGCCGACGTGGTGATGGTGCTGCGCATCCAGAAGGAGCGTCTGGCAGGGCTGAAGCTCAGCACCGAGGATTACATCGCCCGCTACCAGGTCACGGCGGAGCGCCTGCGCCTGGCGCGGCGCGACGCCATCCTCATGCACCCCGGCCCCATCATCCGCGGCATGGAACTCAGCGGCGAACTCGCCGACACGCCGCAGTCGGTCGTATTACAGCAGGTCAACAACGGCGTGGCGGTCCGGATGGCGATCCTGGCCCGCGCCTTAGGATTGGCGAAATGAAGAATCAACACGGAGGCACGGAAACACGGAGGGAAATCAAGAACATGTTTTCTCCGTGTCTCCGTGCCTCCGTGTTGCCTAGCTGCTGAACAAACAATGACGCCGGCACTCAATTCGATCCTCATCCGCGGCGGGCACGTCATCGATCCCGCCGCGAACCTCGACGGCGACGCCGACGTCCTGCTGCGCGACGGCCGCGTCGCCGAGGTCGGCCGCAGGCTCGCCGCCAAGGTCGAGCAGACGCTGGACGCGCGCAACCTCATCGTCGCGCCCGGCTTCATCGATCTCCACGTTCACCTGCGCGAGCCGGGACAGACCCACAAAGAGACGATTGCCAGCGGAACCGCGGCCGCAGCAGCCGGCGGGTTCACCACCGTCTGCGCCATGCCCAACACGGCGCCGATCAACGATTCGCCCGAAGTGACGGCGTGGATGCGGCACAGCGCCCGCGGCGCGGTGGTCAACGTCTTTCCCATCGCCGCCGTAACCCGCGGCAGCGCCGGCGAGCAACTCACCGACTTCGCCGCCCTGCACCGGGCCGGCGCGGTCGCCTTCACCGACGACGGCAAGCCGGTGCTCGACGAGCAACTCATGCGCGAGGCCTTGCAGCACGCGCACCGCCTCGGCGTTCCCGTCATCCAGCACGCGGAAGACACCGCCATGACCGCCGGCGCTACCATGAACGCCGGCCCAACCTCGTTTCGTCTCGGCCTGCGCGGTATGCTGCCGGAGGCGGAGTCCTCGGTGGTGGAGCGCGATATCGAACTGGCACGCCGCACCGGCGCTCATCTCCACGTGGCGCATCTCTCGACCGCGGCCGCGCTCAAAGCGGTCCGCCGGGCCAAAAAGGAAAAAACGCACGTCACCTGCGAGGTCACGCCGCACCACTTCACCCTGCTCGACAGCGACATCTCCGACGCCTACGATTCCCGCTTCAAGATGAACCCGCCGCTGCGCAACGGCGCCGATCGCGAGGCGCTGCTCGCCGGACTGGCCGACGGCGCCATCGACGCCATCGCCACCGACCACGCGCCACACGCCTCGCACGAAAAGAACGTCGAGTGGGAGCGCGCGCCCTTCGGCATCATCGGCCTGGAAACCGCATTGCCGCTGGCCATCACCCGCCTGCATCGCGGGCATGACATTTCCCTGCGGCGCATCGTCGAGTTGCTGGCTGCGAATCCCGCCAGGATCATCGGCCTGCGCGGCCGGGGCACGTTGGCCGCCGGTTCGCACGCCGACGTGGTGCTGTTCGATCCGAAAAAGCGTTGGACCTACGACGCCTCGCGCTCCGCCTCCCGTTCGCGCAACACGCCCTTTGACGGCTGGCAGTTCTTCGGCCAGGTAGTTGCGACCGTGGTGAGCGGCCGCATCGTCTATCGCTCGTAACGGAAATTATTTGTGCAGGCCCTGCGTCTCCGCGGTGAGTACCTGCGTATTCGAATCAATGAACCGCCAAGCTCGCTTCTTCACCGTCGTTCCGCCGGTCGCGATCGCTTACCTGCTGTGGGTCTTTCGTCCTGCCGCATGGGATGTCATGCACATCGCCGGTCTGGTGTTCACCATCTTCGGCATCGGCCTGCTGACCCTGGCGCGCTACCAGCTCGGCAACTCCTTTTCGGTGACGCCGCAGGCCAGGGTGCTGGTCACCACCGGCCTCTATTCGCGCATCCGCAACCCGGTATACGTCTTCGGCGCCATCGGCATTGCCGGCTTCATCCTGTACCTCGGCCGGCCGCGGGTCCTGCTCATCTTTCTGATCCTCATTCCCATGCAAATCTACCGCGCGCACCAGGAAGCCCTGGTGCTGGAAGCGAAGTTCGGCGACCACTACCGCGCCTGGCGCCGTCAGACGTGGTTCTGAAATCCCATGTTGGTAGTTCCCGGCTCGGTTTATGATTGCCAGGCCCCGGCGCCTTGGTTGATTGGCAGGCCTTGGTTGATTGGTAGCCCCGGAGCCCCGCCGGGGCGGTCGCACGCGCTTTCCGAATTTCCGCCGCGAGGGCGCCTCGCCCGAGCGTAGTCGTCGCGGCATGCTTCCCCCGCCGTCTTCATGGCATTGCAAAAGAAAAGAGCGCGGGCTGTGCCCGCGCCCTTCTTCCTGATCTGGAGTGGTCTAGTGCTGATCCGTCTTGCGCTGCGTGTAGATCGGCCCATGCGGGCGCGACTGCGTCGGCGTGGGCGTTTTCGACTGCGTGAAGATCGGCCCATGCGGCTGCGTCGTGGTGGTCACCGTGCCGCTGGTGCGCGGCGGAACGTAGACCGGCCCGCGCGTGCGGTGGCCGCTGTACACCGGGCGGTGAGCGTCGCGGCGATAGCCGTACGATCCGCATCCCGACTTCTTCGCCTGTCCCGGAGGCACATTGCAGTCGCCCCAGCCTGTCTTCTTTCCATGGCTCCAGCCCGCGGGCGTGTCGCGGCGCTCGTGACGGCGCCAGTCGTCGCGGTCATGGTCGCGCCGTCCCTGCCGGCGCCAATCGTTGCGATCGTGATCCCGGCCGCGCCGGCCGTCGTGGTCGCGGTCGGCGACGCGCTGCACGCGCCAGCCGTCGCGGTCGTGCCAGCCGCCGTTGTGGGCGGCCTTGCCGTGGTCCTTGGCCGCGGCTGACAGGCTCAGCGCCAGGCTGACCGCCATCACCGCTGCGGACTTGATCAAAGTTTTGCTCATCGGCCCTCCGAAGCTCACCCGGGAAAGTGCACTTCGAGGGCCGCACTCGTCCACAGCCAAACGACCACAAAATCAGCAACTTACCTTTGTCTTGGACGGGTACTCGGAAGAATTGACCGTGCAGTTTTTACCGGGAGAAGCGCCGGCACCCGCGTGGTCAGTGAACCTTGGTAATGATGGAGGGAGTTCGTAGGCAAGATGGTATTTCAGTATTTCAGTACGCCAGTACGCACGCTCCAGAATCTCGGATTCATCGTACTGACATACTGATGTACTGACATACCTCTTTCTTCCTACGTCGCCCGCGCATGTTCATACGCATGCGCCAGCCGCAGCAGCCGTCCCTCGTCGAAGTGTCGCCCCAGGATCTGCAATCCGATCGGCAGCCCGGAGCGCGTTTCGCCGCACGGCACCGAGATGCCGGGAATTCCCGCCAGGTCCGCGGTCACCGTGTACACGTCGTTCAGATACATCGCCAGCGGGTCTTCGATCTTCTCGCCCAGCTTGAATGCCGGCGTGGGCGTCGTCGGCGTGACGATGGCATCCACGCGCTGGAAGGCCTCCTCGAAATCACGTGTAATGAGCGTTCTTACCCGCTGCGCCTTCAGGTAGTAGGCGTCGTAGTAGCCGGCGCTGAGCACGTACGTTCCCAGCAGGATGCGCCGCTTCACCTCCGCGCCGAAGCCCTGATCTCGCGTGCGGCGATACATTTCTGCGAGCATCCGCGCCTGCGGCGCGCGGTAGCCGTAGCGCACGCCGTCGTAGCGGGCCAGGTTCGACGAGGCCTCCGCAGTGGCGATCACGTAATAAGCCGGAATCGCGTACTCCGTGTGCGGCAGCGAAATGTCCACCACTTCGCAGCCGCACCCCGCCAGCTTCTGGATGGCCGCCTCCACCGCGCTGCGAATCTCGGGATCGAGGCCTTCGCCGAAATACTCCTTGGGAACGCCCAGCCTGAACCCGCGCACCTCGCGCCCGATTTCCGCCTCGTAATCCGGGACGGGGAGCTCCGCCGAGGTGGAATCTGCGGCATCGCGTCCCGCCATGTGTCGCAGCAGGATGGCCGCGTCCTTCACCGTCTTGGCCAGCGGGCCGATGTGGTCGAGCGACGAGGCAAAGGCAATCAGCCCGTAGCGCGATACGCGGCCATACGTCGGCATCAACCCCACGACTCCGCAGAACGCCGCCGGCTGCCGAATGGAGCCGCCGGTATCGGATCCCAGCGCCGCCACCGCCGTCCCCGCCGCCACCGCCGCCGCCGATCCGCCCGAAGAACCGCCCGGCACGCGCGTGCGGTCGCGAGGATTGCGCACCGGGTGGAATCCGGAATTCTCGTTCGATGACCCCATGGCGAACTCGTCGCAGTTCGTTTTGCCCAGCACCACGGCCCCGGCCGCCTCCAGGCGCGCAACCGCAGTGCAGTCGTAGGGAGCGACAAAGTTGTCGAGAATCTTCGAGCCGGCGGTGGTGCGCACGCCGCGCATCATCATGACGTCTTTGACTGCGATAGGAACGCCCGCCAGCGGAGGCATGGCATCCCCGCGATCGGCGATGCGGTCAATCTCGCCGGCCTTGGCCAGCGCGCGCTCCCGGCACAGTGTCAGGTAGGCGCCGGTCTGCGGATCGTCGGCGGCGATCCTGGCGTAAAACGCCTCCGCCAGCGTCGTGGCGGTGATCTGCCGCTGCTGGACAGCGGTGCGGGTCGAGGCAACGGTCAAAAGGTTGATGTCCACGCAGATGCTCTTCGGCAAACTCTCGACGGGAGGGCACGGCTTCAGCCGTGCCGTTCCGGACTGTCCACGAAGCGGCTTTAGCCGCTGAGGTCATTACTTCTCGATAACGCGGGGGACTTTGAAGAACTTCCCGTCGCTCTCCGGCGCATTCTTCATGACGGCCTCGCGCTCCAGCGACGGCCTGACCTCGTCCTCGCGCACAGCGTAGGCAAAGCGTTCGCTGCCGGCACGGGACTCGTCGATGCCGAAGCGGTCGGAGCTCTGCGCCATAGGCTCCACACCCCCCGTGTCCACGCGGTTCAGCTGTTCCATGTACTCGAGGATGGAATTCAGGTCGCGCACCATGCGCCCGCGCTCCCCGGCAGTGAGTTCGAGGTTCGCCAGCTCGGCGACGTAATCGACGTCTTGTTCCGTAACTTTCATACGGTTGTGAGCTTCTGGCTCAAAGCTCACAGCTCAAGGCTCAGAGCTGTTTCACCACAAACTCGATTCTCGCCACCTTCCCCGGCGCGACCTCGTTCAGCGATGCCAGGTAGCGCGGCGCCAACTCCGCCAACTGGGCCCGCCACGCCGCGTCCGGAACCTCGACCACCAGGGCGCGTTCCTTCACTTCCAGGGCGCGTGTTTTGCCGGCCACCGCCGCGCCGCACACCATCGGCCAGGCCACGACCGGCGCGTCGGCATGCTTGCGCAGTGCATCCAGAATGATCTTCTGCAGCCCGGCGCGCGCGTGCTCCACGGCCCCTCCGCAGCGAATTCTAGCACCCGCCACCATGGTCACCTGGAGCGATTACCGGCGTAAGTTGCGGCCCCTCACCAGAGGCGAGAAGATGCGCCCAATTGGGGGTGACATGAACATCAGGCATCGACCGCGAATGCGAGTGGCAGTCCGGGAAGAAACCGTCTGGGACTGCGCCACCGTCGCCATCCTCGCCTCGCTGCTGCTGATCGCCTGGTGGTCGCTCGCGGTGAAATGAAAACAGGGCCAGGGGCTAAGGGTTCAGGCTCAACCTCTCGAGAGAAACAGCGCCGTGACAAAATCACGGCGCTGATTTCTTTCCACCCTTCAGTTTCGTCTCCGTAAGAGCACAGCTGACACTGACTGCGGCTGAACCGAAACCGAGAAAACCGAAACTGAAACTACTTCTTCTGTTCCTTGGCCACCTGCAGATGATCTTCTACCCCGAACGTGCCGGGCACCTGCTTGGCCCGCTGCAGGACCATGTTCTTGTCGGACTCGTTGTCCACGATCCCATACAGCTCCACGCGCCCCTGGTGCACGATGATATGGATGGGCGGAACCGCGCCCCAGGCGTACTTGAACAAGG
>DASUBK010000098.1:0-13999 GCA_035763305.1 Terriglobales bacterium
CTGACGTAGAAAGGTGCGCTTTCCCGAGGTGCGCATGCGTCGCCTTTCGCTTGCCGTGGTGTTGTCGCTGTTCGCCGCCGTACTCGTCGCCCAGACCGCGCCCGTGCCGCCGGCGGAGACTATCGCCATCCGCGCCGCCAACGTGATTGACGGCCACTCCGACGCGGTGCTGCACGACCAGGTCATCGTCATCAAGGGCAATCGCATCGCCGCCTTCGGACCGGCGGCGAGCACGCCGGCGACCGGTGCTTCCCGCACCATCAACTTCGGTCCCAATGTCACCGTGCTGCCCGGCCTGATCGACGCCCACACGCATATCTTTCTGCAGGGCGAGGATCCCGCCACCGGCGGCTACGACGTCAATATCCTGAAGTACCCGGCGGCGTATCGCGCGGCGCGCGCGGTGGTGGCGGCGCGGCGGGCGCTGGAGCAGGGCTTTACAACCTTGCGCGACGTGGAGACCGAAGGCGCCGGCTACGGCGACGTCGGCATCAAGCAGGCCATCAACGAAGGCCACATTCCCGGCCCGCGGTTGTTTGTCGCCACGCGCGCTATCTCCACCACCGGCGGCTACAACCTCGAAGGCTATGCGCCGGAGCTGGAGATGCCCAAGGGCGCGCAGCTGGTGGATGGGCCGGTGGAGGCGCGCAAGGCGGCGCGCGAGCAGCTCGATCACGGCGCCGACCTGATCAAGGTCTACATGACCCACCGCTCCTGGGTGGGCAAGAACGGCGAACTGGTTTCGCAGCCCACGCTCACCGTCGAGGAGTTGAAGGCCATCGTGGATGAAGCGCACGGCTGGGGCAAGAAGGTTGCGTGCCACGCTTACAGCGGCATCGGGCTGCACCGCGCGCTGGACGGCGGCTGCGATTCCATCGAGCACGGCCTCGATCTCGACGACTCCGCCGCGCAGCAAATGGTGCGCCAGGGCACCTGGTATGTGCCGACCTTGTCCGTCTACTACCTCGATTGGGCGCCGGCGAATACGCCGGACGGCCAGCGCGACCGCCTGCGGGCCTCGCTGCACGAGCCGTCGTTCAAGAAGGCGCTCAAGGCGGGAGTAAAGATCGCCTACGGCACCGACATGGGCGGCATTCCCTGGGACCAGCCCGAGGCGCAGGATTTCCCCATCATGGTGAAGTTCGGCATGGCGCCGATGGACGCCATCAAGGCCGCCACTTCGCGCGCCGCGGAACTGCTGGACCAGCCGGGGCAGATCGGAACGCTGGCGCCCGGCGCCTTCGCCGACGTGGTCGCCGTTGCTGGCGATCCGCTGCGCGACATCACCGCACTGGAGCACGTGCAGTTCGTGATGAAGGATGGAAGGGTGGTGCACGGCGAGGAGAAGTAGCGCCGCTATTCTGGCGGCGGGCCCGCCGGCAGGATGCCGGCGCTACCTCGCAGAACGAACACACTCTCACACCAACCGGCGCCTGATTTTCACGCTACAATCGGCGCGCTTCCATGAATGTGCGGGCCATCCTCGCTGCCGGCGCGTTGCTCATCTTTCTTGGCCCGTCGCTTCGCGCGCAAAACCTGGTCGAGGAGACCATCTCCATCCAGGATGACGGCTCCGCGGTCATCGCCGAGCACCTGCAACTGCCCGGCCCCATGACGCAGCCGGTGCGCTGGCGCCTGGCGACCCAAGCCGAGACTCCCGAAGGCGTGCGCCGCAAGCTGTTCGTGGACGTGCTGGAGGTCAGCGACGAGGACAGCGCCCCGCTGAAGTTTTGGCAATCCGACCGCCCCGAGTACGTTCAGGTGATCGTTCCCGCGCAGCCGGTGGCGCGCGCGACCATCAAGATCACCTACAACGTACGCAACGCCGTCCGCTTCCGCTCCGAGCACGACGAGCTCTTCTGGCGCGTCGGCGGCACCTGGAACGTTCCGGTCTCCTCCGTCGTCGTACACGCCACCGTGCCCGAGGCCGTCATCGGACAATTCAACGCGCGCCTCTATAGCGGCGATGATTCCACGCCGGCAACCATCGCAGGCCGCTTCGCAAACTGGACCGCGGCCGTCACGCCGCCGGCCTTCCCTGCCGTGGACGTGGTGCTGCCTTCCGGAATTCTGCAGCCGCCTTCGCCCTTCGTCCGCGTCGGCTGGTTCCTGCGCGCCAACCCCATCGTCCTCTTCCCGCTTCTGGTGCTGCTGGCGATGCTCGGGCTGCGCCAGTGGGCGGCGCGGCAGGAGCAAATCGCCGTGGCGCCGCGTTACGAGCCGCCCGCCGACCTCACGCCCATCGAGACCGGCTACCTGGTGGACAACCGGGTGGACCCGCGCGACGTGGCGGCCACGCTGCTGGACCTCGCCCGACGCGGCTTCATTCGCCTGGAAGAGTGCAAGCCGGATGAGGGCGTGCCGTACGCCGGGCAGGACTTCCGGCTGCGCCTGCTCAAGCCGATGGGACAATGGGCCGGCGCCAAGTCGTACGAGGACATCATGCTGTTTCACACTTTTTATGGCGGCCAGTGGACCAAGCTGTCGAGCCTCAGCCTGCGCTTCTATTCGGTGGTGCCGATGATGGAGCGGCAGGTGCGCTACGAGTTGCAGGAGAAGGGGCTGTACTCCGATCCGCGGCGCGCGCAGGCACTGCGCATCCTGGCCGTCGTGATCGTTTCGTTATTGTTCGGGCTGGGCCAGGGTGCAGGATGGTTTGCGGTGACGCAGTACACGCTGCTGGGCTTCGCCTGCATCGCCGCCGCGGTGCTGATGGTGTGGTGGTTCACCCGCGATCTGCCCTTCCGCACGGGCGAAGGGGCGCGCGTCTACGCCGAACTGCGCGGCTTCGAGGACTTCCTGAACTGCGTGGAAGCGGACCGCATGGAGCGCCTGACTCCCGAGCTGTTCGAGCGCTTCCTGCCGTACGCGGTCGCGCTGGGCGTGGAGCACCACTGGGGCGACGCCTTCTCCACCATCAGCTCCGGCCCGCCGCTGTGGTTCGCCGAGCAGGAACAAGGCGCTGTGCCGGATTTCATGCGCCGCATCGGCATGTTCTCCCTGGCGACCAACCACGCGCTGGTCAAAGTTCCGCGCGGCGCGTCGGCTGCGGCCGCGCTCCCGCGGATGCCGGCGCCGCCACCGGTGGAGGGTGCACACAAGGTCTGAGTTCTTTGCGCGCGAGGTCGCGCGCGGTCCGTTCGGCATCAATCTTCGGCTGCTATAATTTTCGTTTCATGTCACAGCAGCCGAAAATCCGATCCACGACTGTGCTCGCAGTCCGCAAGGGCGGCAAGGTGGTGATGGCCGGCGACGGGCAGGTCACCCTCGGCGAAGGCGTGATCAAGCACACCGCCAAGAAAATCCGCCGCCTCTACCAGGACAAGATCCTGGCGGGATTTGCCGGCTCGACCGCCGACGCGTTTTCCCTGTTCAGCCGCTTCGAATCCAAGCTGGAGCAGTACCACGGCAACCTCAGCCGCGCCGCGGTCGAACTGGCGAAAGACTGGCGCACCGACAAAGCGCTCCGTCACCTGGAGGCGCTGCTGCTGGTTGCCGACCAGACCACCACCTTCCTCATCAGCGGCCAGGGCGACGTCATCGAGCCGGACGGCGGCATCGCCGCCATCGGCAGCGGCGGCCCCTACGCGCAGGCGGCGGCGCAGGCCCTGTGCGCCCACACCGAGCTGCCCGCCCGTACCATCGCCGAGGAGGCGATGAAGATCGCCGGCAAGATGTGCATCTACACCAACGAGACCTTCACCATCGAAGAGCTCTAGTCCAGCGTCGTGAAGACGCCGAAGGCTCCCAGCTCCCGCACAACCTCTCCATACATCGAGCTTGGGATCAGTGCCGTAATCGTGGCTCGACCCGCCTGGTTGTCGATGCGATCGATGGAGCCTTTGCGGGTGGTGATGGCCCGCATGCACCAGGCGGCGAACGCCTCCGGGATGTCCACGCGAAACTTCCGATCCGGAGTGTTGTCGCCCTGGCTGGGCGGGACAAACGTCTTCTTGATAGCCATACGCGGAAATCTCAGGCAGAATCTCGCCTCATTATGGCCGGTTATTCTGGTACTCCGCTGCAAAAAAAGCTGGGAATCAAGCCGGGGGCGCGGGTGGTGTTCGTCAATGAGCCGCCCAGCCTGCGTGGCGATCTGGGCGAATTGCCGGAAGGGGTGAAGATCCTGAAGTCCGCCGCCGGCGATCTCGACTTCGCCCATGCGTTCGTGAAATCGAGCGCCGAGCTGGAAAGGCAGTTCGCGAAGCTCGCGTCGCAGCTGCAGCCCGCGGGAATGCTCTGGATTTCCTGGCCGAAGAAAGCCTCCGGCGTGGCGACCGATCTGAACGAAAACATCGTGCGCGACATCGGGCTGGCGAACGGACTGGTGGACGTGAAAGTCTGCGCCGTGGACGAGACCTGGTCGGGGCTGAAGTTCGTGATCCGGGTGAAGGACCGCGCCGAGGCCGCCGCTCGCGACTGAGCCTACTCCGTCCGCAGCGCCTCCATCGGATCCACCTGCGACGCGGCGCGTGCGGGCAGGTATCCGGCCGCACCGGTGACAGCCAGCAGCAGCAGGGCAGCCGCGAGATAGCTGCGCGCATCCAGCGGAGCGGTGCCGTAGAGAATCGAGGTCAGCGTGCTGCTGACTCCAACCGCCGCGAGCGCTCCCATGAAAATCCCGACGGCGGCGATCCGTAGCGCACCGCGAAGCACCAGCGAGACGACGTCGCCGGTCTGCGCGCCGATGGCGATCCTCACGCCCATCTCGTGCCGCCGCTGTGCGACCGAGTACGACATCACGGCGTAGATTCCGGCGAGCGCGAGGGCAACTGCCAGCGCCGCAAGCAGGCCGAGCAGCAGCGCCAGGAAGCGCGGCTGGGCGACCGCCTGCGCGAGCAACTGGTCCATGGTCTGCATGTCCTCGACCATGGCGTCGGGCGCGACGGAGCGCACCAACTGCCGGACGTCGGCCGCGTGATGCAGGGGATTGTCCGCGGTGTCCAGCACGAGATAGAAGCCACGGCTCGGGCGCGCCGAGAACGGCATGAATATCTCGGACCAGTTATATTCCGACTGCATCTCCGCGCGCGTATCGGTTACGACCCCAATGATGGTAAGGGTAATGGGGTGGCCGTCGGCGATGGTGAGTTGCTTGCCGAGCGGGCTGGCGCCGCCGAAATATTTCCTCGCCAGGTTTTGATTCACCACCGCAACCGCTTCGTGGCGCGCATAATCGCCCTCGTCGAAGCTGCGGCCGGCGACGATCGGCATGTGCATGGTTGCGAAGTAATTCTCCGTCGCCGTGTTGGCGGAGATGTAAGACGAGGCCCGCCGTCCGGCAATAATGCGGCCGTTCATCAGCACTTCCGGTATCCAGAATCCCGTGCTGGGCAAATGCGTGATCGCCGCCACCGACTTGACGCCGCGTAGCGCGCCCAGGCGCGTGCGCAGCTCGGCCAGCAGCGGGATCGCTTCTTCCTCCCGGCTCTTCGTCCGCGCCACGCGCAGCGTCAGCTTGTTATTCGGATTGAAGCCGGGATTGGCCGGCGCAAGGTTTCGATAGGCTTCGACGAGGAGCCCGGCGACGACGAGGACGACGCAGGCAACAGCGATCTCTGTTCCCACGAGCCCGGCGCGCAGCCAGCGCTGCGTGACAGAGCCGGCAACCTGGCGCGACCCCTCTTTCAAGGCGCGGTTCAGGTCGAGGTGACGCGCCTGCCATAGCGGCGTCAGGGCGAAAGCTGCGGCGACGAAGGCAGCGACGGCCGCGGCGAACGCGAAGACCGGCGGGCTGACATGCGCGTCCGCAAGCCGCGGCACATGATAAGGCGCCAGAGCGACCAGCGCCTGGATGGCGAAGCTCGCGATCCAAAGACCGGCAGCAGCGGCAGCGGCGCAGAGCAGCGCGTTCTCCAGCAGCAGCTCGCGCAGCATGCGGCCGCTGGACGCGCCGAGAGCGAAGCGCACCGCGACCTCACGCGCGCGGGCGGTGCCGCGGGCGAGCACGAGGTTGGCGACGTTGGCGCACGCGATCAGCAGCACCAGGAGTGCCGCGCCGAAGAGCAGGCGCACGGCGACGACGGAGTCGCCAATGATGTCGTCCTTCAACCTCGAGACGTTGATCAGCGGGTCGCTATGCGCGGTCGGCTTGGCGTACGAGGCAGCGATCGTCTCGGCTTCCGCGCGAGCGGTGGCAAGGCTCGCACCGGGCTTCAGGCGCGCGATCGCCTCGGTCATTTCCGGGCGTGGCAGCGGCAACTGCGGCATGAAGAGCGCGGGATGCTGATCCTGGGGCAGGGCGCCGAGCGCGGGAATTGTGCCGGCGACAACGTAAGTCTCGTTGTAGTAGCCGGTGCCGACGATGTGCAGTACCTTGCCGGCGGCGGCGCCGGGCGAGCCAAAGAGGCGTGTGGCGTAGGAATCGGTCAGCAACACCGAATTCGAGCCGGAGCGGAAATCGCCGTCCGTGAGCATGCGGCCGGCGGTGGCGTGGGCTCCGAGGAGCGGCAGCAGTTCCTGAGAAACCAGCATCGAGTCCACGCGCTGCGGGCCCTCCTGCGTGTCGATAACCGGCGAGCCGATGTCCATGGTGGCGAATACGTCGAAGTTCTTCACGCGCTGGCGCCACTGGTCTGCCGTGTCGCTACTCAAAGCGGGGCCGAAGAGGAACACCAGCCGGTCCTGCTCGGGATAGGGCAGCGGCCGGAGGAGGACGGCGTCGAGGACGCTGAAGGCGGCGGCACTGGCGCCGATGCCCAGCGCCAGCGTGAGCACCGCGACCGCGGTGAAGCCGGGCGATTTGCGCAGGGAGCGCAGCGCTAGGCGGGCAGCGTCGAACATGGCGCAAGATTGTACGTCACTTCCGTACCCTCGATTAAGAAGACGTTGGAGCCGGCGGAACGTTCTCAGAAATCGGGTGATTGGCGACCTACGCCGGAGCGATCGGTTCGGTGCAGTCGCCCGCGACTAACGGCCCCAGTCGGGAATCCAATACAATAAGCGATTCGAGTACTGTGTGGCACGGGCCTCTGGCCCGTGAGCACGGGTCAAAGACCCGTGCCACACAACACCCGTCGCACACAGGACATTCCTATGGCTATTTATCTCCCGCAAACCGCCGAAGAAGAGCAGGTGATGCTGGACGAGCTCACGCCGCGCGAGATCGTCAGCGAACTCGACAAGTACGTGGTCGGCCAGCAGGCGGCCAAGCGCGCCGTGGCCATCGCCCTGCGCAACCGCATGCGGCGGCAGAAGCTTCCCCCCGACATGGCCGACGAGGTCATTCCCAAGAACATCATCATGATCGGGCCTACCGGGGTGGGCAAAACCGAGATCGCGCGCCGCCTGGCCAAGCTCGCCAACTCGCCCTTCCTCAAGGTCGAAGCCAGCAAGTTCACCGAGGTCGGCTACGTCGGGCGCGACGTGGAGAGCATGATCCGCGACCTGGTCGAGATCGCCATCGACATGGTGCGCGAGGAGAAGCTGGAGGACGTGGCCGACAAGGCCGAACTGAACGCCGAGGAACGCCTGCTCGACCTGCTGCTGCCCAGCAGCAACGTGGGCTTTGGCGGCTCCGCGTCGCGTCCGGGCGACGGCAGCAGCGCCGCGACCGAGATCGTGGTGTCGGGCGAGTCCAGTTCGCGCACCCGGGAGAAGCTGCGCCAGCAACTGCGCGAGGGCAAGCTCGACGAGCGCATGGTCGAGCTCGACGTGCGCGAAAAGTCCTTCCCCGCCTTCGAAATCGTCTCCAACCAGGGCGTGGAGGAGATGGACGTCAACATCAAGGACATGCTGCCCAACATCTTCGGCCAGCGCACCAAGAAGCGGAAGATGAAGGTCGGCGAGGCCTTCGACTACCTGGTGCAGGAAGAAGAGCAGCGCCTCATCGACATGGACCAGGTGACGCGCACCGCGGTGGAGCGCGTGGAGCAGTCGGGCATCATCTTCCTCGACGAGATCGACAAGATCGCCGGTCGCGAAAGCGGCCACGGGCCCGACGTGAGCCGCGAAGGAGTGCAGCGCGACATCCTGCCCATCGTGGAAGGCACCACGGTGAACACCCGCTACGGCATGGTGCGCACCGACCACATTCTGTTCGTCGCCGCGGGCGCGTTTCACGTCTCCAAGCCCAGCGACCTGATCCCCGAATTGCAGGGCCGTTTCCCCATTCGCGTGGAGCTGCAGTCGCTGACGGTCGAGGACTTCATCAAGATCCTGACCGAGCCGAAGTCGTCGCTGGTGAAGCAGTACACCGCGCTGCTCGATACCGAGGGCCTGAAGCTGGAGTTCACCCGCGAGTCGCTGGACGAAATCGCGCGCTTCGCCTTTCGCGTGAACGAGGGCACGGAGAACATCGGCGCGCGGCGCCTGCACACCATCATGGAGAAGGTGCTGGACCAGATCAGCTTTGAGGCGCCCGACCTGAAGGAGAAGCAGGTCACGGTGGACGCCGATTACGTGCGCAAGATGCTGACCGACATCGTCAAGGACCAGGACCTGTCGCGGTACATTTTGTAGCGCCTTCGCCGGTTATGCGGCCTTCGGCGCGTAGAGCTGGTCGCTCTCCACGTCGAAGATGCGGTTCAGGCGCGAGCGGAAATTCTCGAACGCGATCTGCCCCCCGAGCTCCAGCAACTGCTCCTCGGAGAACAGCGACCGGAGCCGCTGAAACAGATCGTCGGAGATGTTGGCGGGAGTGGTCGCCATGGCGTCGGCCAGTTCGATCGCCAGGCGCTCGCTGTCGCTGAACACCGACAGGTCGTCGCCGCGAACCGCCAGCAGTTTCTCGTCGCTCAGGCCCGCTTTTCTGCCCACGGCAGAATTGACGTCCACTCAAAACGGGCAGCCCACGCGCGCCGCGGTACGCACTTTCGCCAATTGCGTCAGGCGAAGCGAGACGCGCCGCTTTCTTCCCAGGCCCGCCTCCATTCCAATGCCGCCCCAAACCAATCCCGGCAACTTCATCTGCAGTTTCACCGGGGTAAGGTCCTTGCCGAACATCCTGCGCATGGCGCCGTACATCCAGCGCAGATGCCACGGCGCCTGCTTGCGCTCCAAACCGCGAATCCGAGCCATAACTTTTTGATGACGGAGGCGGCGAAGCGATGCAGGTCCGCACCGCGGCGGTCTACAGGTGGATGGGCTTGGCCAGCATCACGGCAGGAGTGGCGCGCAGCGCGCGTAGCGCCGGCTCCGGCACCTCGCTATCCACATGCACCAGTGCCACCGCTTCGCGACTGCCGGCGCCGGCCCCGCGTTCGGCGGTGCGAGCGGCAAGTTCCTCCCGGCCCAGCGAGAAGTTCGCGATGTTGATGCCCTGCTCGGCGAGAATGGTGCCGATGCGTCCAATCACGCCGGGGACATCTTTATTGCGCAGGTAAATAAGGTTGTGCTCCAGGGGCGCTTCGACGTCGATGCCGTCGACTGCCAGCAGGCGCTGCGAATCGCCGTGCAGGACAGTCCCTTTTACCACGTGATGTTCGGCGCTGGTGGTGAGTTCCACCGTGATGACGCTCTCGGCGCTGCCGCCCGACGGCCGCGCCTTGGCCGCCTCGCGCACCTGGATTCCGCGTGCTTCGGCCAGGGCGGCGGCGTTGACCAGATTGGCCTTCTCGTCGAGCACCACATTCAACACTCCGGCCACCGCCGCGTTGCGCACCAGTTGCGTCTTCACGTCGCTGATGTGGCCGCTGTAGCGAAGGGCAATGGTAACGGCGTTGCCCGACGAGGCCTGGGCCAGAAACGATCCCAGCCGCTCCGCCAGCACGATGTACGGCTGCAGATCGAGGTACTCTTCGTGCGAAACCGAGGGCACGTTGACCGCGTTCTGCATGACGCCGCGCAGCAGGAATTCCCTGACCTGCACCGCGATCTGGCAGCCGACGGCCTCCTGCGCCTCGTGGGTGGAGCCGGCGAGGTGCGGAGTGGCGACCACGTTCGGCAGGCCCAGCAGCGGCGAAGATTTCGGCGGCTCTTCGGCGAACACGTCAATGCCGGCGCCGCTCAGGTGGCCGCTCTGCAGGGCGGCGGCCAGCGCGGCGGGGTCTACCAGTTCGCCGCGGGCGCAGTTGAGCAGCCGCGCCCCTTTTTTCATGCGCGCAATCGATTCCGCGTTGATGAGATTCGTGGTTTGCGTTGTCAGGGCCATGTGCAGGGTGAGGTAATCGGCCGCGGCCAGCACCTCGTCGAGCGAGCGCAACTCGATGCCGGCCTCGTGCGCCACTTCCTTGGAAACGAACGGATCGTGCCCCACCACGCGCATGCCGAAGGCGCGCGCCCGCTTGGCGACCTCCATGCCGATGCGGCCCAGTCCCAGAATGCCGAGAATCTTGCCGCGCAGTTCCGTGCCCTGCAGCGATTTCTTTTCCCACTTGCCGGAGTGCGTCAGTTCGTTGGCGCGGCAGAGGTGGCGCGCCAGAGCCAGCGCCAGCGCGAAGGTATGCTCCGCCACGGCCACGGCGTTGGCGCCCGGCGTGTTCATCACCGCGATGCCCTTGTGCGTGGCCGCGTCGAGGTCGATGTTGTCCACGCCGATGCCGGCGCGGCCGATGACCCGCAGGCGGTGTGCGCCTTCCAGGACCGCCGCGTCCACCTTCACCGCCGAGCGCACCAGCAAGGCGTCGGCGTCGGCAATTTCTTCCCGCAGGTGACCGCGGATGTCCTCCGGCCGCACCACTTCCCAGCCCGGCTCCGAGGTGAGCACATGCAGCGCCGCGTCCGAAATTTTTTCCGCGATCACGATCTTCATAAGAGAAACCCTAATGCAACACGGAGGCACGGAGACACGGAGAATTTCCGAATTACGATTTCCGATTGCCGATTTTGAACTTGGCGCTCCGTCAGGCGGTAATCGGCAATCGGAATTCGGCAATTCCTACGCGTGCGCCGCCGACGTGGCCCGCGCGTACACGCGCTGCGCCGCCGCTACTCCCACGCCGAACTCCACATGTCCCGGCACGACGCTTGCCAGCACCTGCTCGAGCGCGGCAATGATGCCCACCGTGTCCAGGTAATCGTAGTAGCCGAGGTGGGCGATGCGGATCATCTTGCCCTTCATCTCGCCCTGGCCGTCGGCGACCACCGCCGCAAACTGCTCGCGAAACGCCTTCACCAGCGCGCCGGACGAGATATTCGCGGGGGGCATGATGGCGGTCAGCGCCGCGGCCGGAGCAGCAGCGAACAGTTGCAGGCTCAGTGCCGTCGCGGCGGCGCGCGTCATTTCGGCAGCGAGTTCGGCGTTGGCGATCAGGGCCGCACGTCCGCGCGCCAGATCGCCGTCTCCCATAGCGCGAACGAATTCCAACGCCGCGCCCAATCCGGCAATCAGCGCCACCGCCGGGGTAAACGCCGATTCGCCCTTGGCCGCCGCTTTGCGCTCCTTGCGCAGATCGAAGTAGTAGCGCGGCGACTTGGCCGATTCCATGCGGCGCCACGCCCGCTCGCTCACGGCCAGGTACGCGAGGCCGGGGGGGACCATGGTGGCCTTCTGCGATCCGCCGATGATCACGTCGATGCCCCAGCCGTCCACGTCGAGCGCCGTCGTGCCCAGCCCGGTGATGGCGTCCACCACGAGAAGCGCGTCCGGAGCCTTCTCATGCGCCAGGCGGGCGATGGCCGCAATATCGTGGCGCACGCCGGTGGAACTCTCGGTCGCCTGCACGTAGACGGCGCGCGTATTGGCGGTAAACGCCGCAGCCAGCGAGGCCGAAGCGAACGTCTGCCCGTATTCCGCGGACACGGTGCGCGCCGCGCAGCCGTAGGCCTTCGCCAACTCGCCCCAGCGCTCGCCGAATTTCCCGGCCGTGAGCACCACCACCTCGTCTCCCGGCGAAGTGAAGTTCGAGACGGAGGCTTCCATCGCGCCGGTCCCGGAGGATGCCAGCAGCAGCACGTCATTCGCGGTTCCGACGAAGGTTTGCAGGTCCTTCAGCACGCGGCTGTAGAGGGTCCGAAAATCGGCGGTGCGGTGATGGACGTCGGCGGCGGCCATGGCCCGCTGGGCCGCCGGATGGAGCGGAGTGGGGCCCGGAGTGAAGAGCCGGTTCTTGCGCAGCATGGAAGTCTCCGAGAAGGTTATTGCAGGACGATGTTCTCGTAGTTGGCGGGCGCGAAAGAGATGACCTGGTTGTCGTTCAGAAGCAGGACTAACGCCGAAGCGGGATCGTTGGCGTTGCGAATCACCAGCAACCCGTCTCCGGAGGCGTTGGCCGGGCCCTGGCCGCGGAACCACTCGATGCGGCTGAGTTGATCTTTGGGAATCACCGACACCGCCGCCACCGAGGGAAGGATGGCGTCGTAACGGCTCACACCCTCATTGAGGAGAACGATGCGGCGCTCGCCCTTGGGGCCGATCAGGAAGTAGGCAACGTCGCGGCCGTGGCCGGTGCCGGAAAAGTCGGCCGGCATGCGCCCTTGCGCGTCCAGGCGATTGCCCTGCAACCATCCCAGGGCGTTGGTGTCGAAATCCGCTTCGGTCGCCAGGCGGTAGGAACTGATTTCCGGAATGGCCGCCGCATCCACCGGCAGCACACCGGCGGGAAGTTGGGGAGCGGAGGGAGCGGTGGCGCGCGAGGGCACGCGGGTCGCGGCAAAGATGCTCATCAGGGCGACGGCGGCGCCGATGGCGATCGCGGCCCGGCCCGCCAGATGCCGCTCGCGCTTCAGCGGAACCACCTTCACCGTGTCCGCGCCGGGCATCGCCTTCAGCGCCTCGTCCATCCTGAGGAACTGCTTCAGGTGGTCCATCACATGCTGGCCGGCGGAGGCAGGGATGATCAACTCGCTCAGTTCCAGCGCGCTGCCGCCGACGGAGAGAAAAGTATTCTTGGAGCACATCAGGCGCTGCAGCAATGAGGTAGTGGGCCGATCGAGGAACATCTTGGCCTGGGTCGGCTGATCGCTGCGCGTCTGGAAGCGGGCATCGAATTGATCGTCGGCGGTGCGCACCGGCACCCGCGCCGCTTCCGCCGCTCGCTCGCCCGTCGGGAATACCGTCATGGTGAAGGTGGTGGGCGCCTGCATGCGCATGTTCAGGCCGGGCGTGTTCTCGGCGTTGGAGAAGCGGATGACCACCGGGCGGTTCTGATAGTTGCCGTTGATGACCAGGTCGTCGCCGTCACGAAAGAACTCGCCCCCCATGCCGGAAGCAATCTGCCGCACATCGCTCTGGATTTCTTCGTAGCCGGAGAAGGTGGAACGGTTGCGCAGCAGGGTGAGGATGACGGCAAGCGCCGACAAGCCGGCAATGATGATGAGGACGATCTGGAGGGGCGAAAGGGATCCCATTCTGAGTCTCGTCGAACCGGGCCGGAGCCCGCTAAGCGCCTGAAATCAAAGTGGAATATCAGTTGCGCCGATGATATCCAGACGGCCCCTGCGAAGCAACAACTATAATCGGTTGTCAGTCGTCGGTTGCCGGTTGTCAGTTCTCGGATTGAACTGGGAACGGCGCGAACCGGCAACTGACAACCGGCAACTGACAACCGCCATGAGCCTTACCGAGCAGATCACCAAAGACATGACCGCGGCCATGAAGGCGCGCGACGAGCGCCGCCTCTCCTGCTTGCGCATGGTCAAGACCGCCCTCAAGAACAAGGAGATCGACAAGCGCGCGCCGCTGGACGACAAGGAAGCGCTGGCGGTGCTGAGCACGCTGATCAAGCAGCGCAAGGATTCCATCGAGCAGTTCACCAAGGGGAATCGTCCCGAACTGGCACAGAAGGAAGCCGACGAGATCACGCTGATCGAAACCTACATGCCCAAGGCGGTGTCGGAGGAGGACATCGCCGCCACCGTGCGCGCCACCATCGCCGAGATGGGCTCGCCTACCATGAAGGACATGGGCACAGTGATGAAGAATGTGATGGCGAAATTCGCCGGCGCGAGAGTGGACGGGAAGGTGGTCAGCGAGGCGGTAAAGCGGGAACTCGCGGGGAAATAGCACGAGCGCAGTTCAAAATGAACTGTCTTTAGCCGTGCCCTGCGTATTTCGCATTCAGCTGGCACTAATTGCCATGTAATCTCATGGGCGCTATGGAAGGTTCGGTTGCTCTCGCTC
>DASUBK010000099.1:0-5125 GCA_035763305.1 Terriglobales bacterium
CTGCTGCAGGAGCCGAATCTTCACCGGCATCGGAGTGAGCAGCGGTGGGGCGGCATCGGGACGCAGGATGCGCACCGGATGGGGATAGAAGGTGACCGCCAGCGACTTGGCGCCGGACTGGCGGGCGCGCTGCACCACTTCGGCAAGCACTGCCTGGTGGGCGCGGTGCACGCCGTCGAAGTTGCCGACGGTGACGATAGTGGGGCCCAAGTCGGCGGGAACGTCCTCGAGATGGCGGAAAAGAATCATCGCAGTTTCAGTTTCAGTTTCAGTTTCGGCGCTGAAACCGAAACTGAAACTGAAACTTTCAAATTTCAAACTCCAGTTTCAATCCATCATGCGCCAGCCGCACCTGCGGCGGCAGGGAATCGTTGGTCTTGTGGTGGCCGAGGTCGTGCGAGATGTGGGTGAAGAACGTTCGTTTCGGCTGCAGGCGTTCCACCAGCGACAGCGACTTGGCGACGGTCGAGTGCGTGGGATGCGGTTTGTGACGCAGGGCGTCGAGGAAGAGGATGTCGAGTCCGCGCAATCGCTCCATCGAAGCCGGGGGAATTTCGCTGAAATCGGTGAGATAGGCTGCGGAGCCGAAGCGGAAACCGCAAATCTCGGCGTCGCCGTGCAGGACCGCAACGGGCTCGAAGGTCGCCCCGAACAACTCCAGCGGCCCGGTGAGTTCGTGCAATTCGACCTCGGCGATGCCGCCGTACTTGTAGTTGCCGTCGAAGATGTAGCTGAACATTCGGCGAATGCGCTCCAGCGCCGGGGTCTGCGCGTAGAGAGGAATCTTGCCGTCGCGATGGAAGGTGAGCGGGCGCAGGTCGTCGAGGCCCAGCACGTGGTCGGCGTGGGCGTGCGTGTAGAGCACAGCGTCCAGGGTGCGAATGCCCTCGCGGATGGCCTGGGCGCGAAAGTCGGGCGTGGTGTCGATCAGCACCCGGTGACCGTTGTAGTCCACCAGCACCGAGGGGCGGGTGCGGCGGTCGTGAGGATCGCCGGAGGTGCAGACAGCGCAGGCGCAGCCGATGGTCGGCACGCCCATGGAAGTACCGCTGCCCAGCACCGTCAGCGTGGCTTTCATTTCTTGGGACCGCCGGGTGCGCCGGGAGGCGCCTGCTGCGCGGCGCGGTTGACCGCGTTGGTGACCTCGACGTACGCCATGCGCAGCTCGTAGAGGCAGTTCTGCAGCAGGTTCTCTTCCGTGGGAGTGAGGTTACCCTTGGTCTTGTCGGCGAGCATGGCGATGGTATCGATGGTCTGGCGGCCGCCGATCAGGTCCACGCGCGCCGTGCCGCCCTGCTCGTGCATCAGCCCGAGCTGCATCAGCGCGCTCATGTAGAGCGAGGCGATGAAGCGCTCGAAGGAGACTTCGAACTCCTGCAGCGAGCGGCCGCGCAGCTTCATCTCCGCATCCAGGCGGTCGTCCATCTGCCTGGCCGAGGCATCGAAAGCGTCCTTCTGCGCCTGCTGCTCGGCGGCGCTGGGCGGCGGAGGAATCTCGCGCTCCCCGGGAGTGGCGGCTTCGGGTGGAGTTGCCGGCTGGGCCGAGTTCGCGGGCGCAGGCGGCGTGGCCGGCTTTGCCGCCTCTTCCTGCGGCGGAACGTCGTTGCGAACCTCGCCCTCGGTGGTGAAGTGGCGGCGGTCGGTTACGGTGAAGCCCGAGTTTTCTTTCTTATCTGCCATAGGATTTGGTGATTTTGTGATTGGGTGATTGTTCTGATAACAACACAATCACCCAATCACCAAATCACCCAATCTCCTTAAACGGCAGCGTCGCGATCCTCGCTCTGCTGCCGTTGACCTGGACTTCGGCGCCGGGCGTGGCGGCCTCGCGACGAATGTAGCCCAGCGCCAGCACCTGGCGGCCGACCGGCAACGCGCTGGTGATCTCGCCAATTTCCTTTTCCCCGGCGACGATCTTCGTCCCCGGCTGCGGCTGAGCACCCTCCACCACGAAGCCGGTGAACTTGCGGTGCACCGCGCCGCGGGAGTGAATGCGCTCCACGATCTCCTGCCCGATGTAGCAGCCCTTGCGGTAGTTCAGCGCCTGGTTCTGCTCCGTCTCCTGCGGCAGGTCGCGCTCGCGAATGTCGAGGCCGTAGCGCGGAATGCCGGCGGCGACGCGGAACATCTCCACGGCCTCCGTGCCCACCGGATTCGCGCCCGCCGCGCTCAGCGCCTTCCACGCTGCTTGTGCATTCGCCGGCGCCAGCCAGATCTCGAACGTTTCCGCCACTTCGCTCGCCATGCGGGTTATCGAGACGCCAAATCCCTTCCAGGTCGCGTCCACCACCTGCAGCGGTTGCGGATCGGCGCAGGGCAGGCCGGCGCTGGTGAGCACCTCGCGCGCCTGCGGTCCCTGGACGGCGATACCGGTTAGTTTGTCGCTCGCGTCGGCCACCTCGACGTCGTCGGCGATGATGTACTTGTCGAAAATCTCCAGCAGGCGCGGCACCTGCGCCCGGTCGCTGTCCGCCAGCAGGTATTCGCCGCGGTTGTAGACGTACAAGTCGGCCTGGATGCGGCCCTGGGCGTTGAGCAGGAAGTTGTAATTCCCGGCGCCCGGCGGCAGGTCCTTGATGTTGTTGGTGACCATGCCGTTCATCCAGCGCACGCGATCGCCGCCGGTGAGCACGATTTTGCCGCGCCAGGCCAGGTCGTAGAGGCCGACCCCGCCGCGCAACTGCTCGAATTCGGCGGCCGGATCGCCGAACTCAGCGGCGGTTGGCACGCCCAGGTATTCGCTCATGCGGGCGCTGGAGGCGGCAAGCGTGTCGTATAGGGGGCTGCGAACCATAGGCGGAAAACTCTCAATTATAACGAACCTTCGCGCGTGACCGGTTCGTCCCACTGCGCTACCATGCGCCATCCCGCCAGGAGGAATTGACCATGCGTAGCCTCCTTTGTGTCTGTCTGCTTCTCTTCGCCATCGCGGTTGTGGCGCAGGAGAATCACGAGAACCAGTCGCCCACCCACAGTTCGCCAGAATTTTCCGCCTTGAAGGCGCTGATCGGCGACTGGGAAGGAACCGCAAACGATTCCGGACAGACCTTTCCCGCGAGCGCGACGGTGCGCCTGACCTCGGGCGGCTCCGTGCTGATGCACACCCTGGCCCCCGGCGGGCCGGAGGAGATGGTCAGCATGATCCATCCCGACGGCAGTGACCTGCTTATGACCCACTACTGCGCGGCGCACAACCAGCCGCGCTTCCAGGCGGCCAAACTCGACGGGAACAAGGTGACGTTTCGGTTCAAGGACATCACCAACCTCGCTCATGGCCACGACGGACACATGGACAGCGTGACGTTCACCATGATTGATGCCGACCACCACACCGAGGAGTGGGGCTACGTGGATCATGGCAAGCGGAGCACGGGCGTGTTCGAGTTTCACCGGAAGAAATAGGCGTATCAGGGCACGGCTTCAGCCGTGCCAATAAGTCGCGAATGGGAAGGGACTTTAGCTCCTGCGGGCAGCGGCTAAAGCCGCTCCAATGCCGTGCGGCGGCGGCACCACTCAAGTCGTGCCCTGATACATTTGGCAGGCGTGCTCTGATACATGCGGCAGGCGTGCTCTGACACATAGTAGGTGCGCCCTGATACATGCCGCAGGCGTGTCCTGCGATACGTCCGCGGGCGTCTTTGCGGATTTGTTATCTTGTCTGCCGTCATGGCGAAGCAACGTATCGCGGTGGTTCCCGGCGACGGCATCGGCAAGGAAGTGATTCCGCAGGCGCTCACGGTGGTCGAAGCCAGCGGGGCGCCGGTCGAATTCACGCAGTTCGACTGGTCCGCCGACCGCTACCTCAAGGACGGCACCACCATCCCGCCCGACGGTTTCGCGATGCTGGCGCGCGACTTCGATGCCATCATCGTCGGCGCGCTGGGTGATCCCCGGGTGAAGAGCAACATTCACGCCAAGGAAATCCTGCTGGGCATGCGCTTCAAGATGGACTTGTACGCCAACGTCCGTCCGGTGAAGCTGCTCGACGCCTCACTATGCCCGCTGAAGAACGTCACGCCCGACGACGTGAACTTCACCGTTATCCGCGAGAACACCGAGGGCGTGTACATGGACATGGGCGGCGTCTTCAAACCGGAGACGCCCGACGAGGTCGCCACGCAGGAAGACATCAATACCCGCAAGGGCGTGGAGCGGGTGATTCGCTTTGCCTTCGAATACGCCCGGGCCAACGGGCGCAAGAAGGTCCTGATGTCGGACAAGTCGAATGTGATGACCTACGCCGGCGGGCTGTGGCAGAGGGTCTTCAAGCTGGTGGCGCAGGAGTATCCCGACATCCAGACGCAGCACATGTACGTGGACGCGCTCTGCCTGGCGATGGTGCGCGAGCCGCGGCAGTTCGAGGTGATCGTCACCAACAATATGTTCGGCGACATCATCACCGACCTGGCGGCGGCGCTGCAGGGCGGGCTGGGCATGGCCGCCAGCGGCAACATCCATCCCGGACGGACGTCGATGTTCGAACCGGTACACGGCTCGGCGCCGCCGCTGGCGGGAAAGAACGTGGCCAATCCCATGGGCTCGATCGCCACCGCTGCCATGATGCTGGCGCACCTGGGGCTGAAGGAAGAAGCGGCGAAAATCGATGCCGCCGTCTTGGAGGCGGTGCGGCAGAAGAAGACTACGTCCGACGTCGGCGGCACGCTGGGGACCCGCGAGTGCGCCGAATGGATTGCCAGCGCGGTCGCCCGCCGGTAATTGCCGGTTCCGCGATTCTGCAGCACAATGCGGCATGTCTGCTCGCCGCCGCTCCTCCTTCTGGCACCGGCATTCGCTGACGCTGGTTTCCTCCACCATCCTGCTGTTGTGGATCGTGCTGTACACGCGCGCCTCGCCCCAGACCCACCTCGGCTCGTTCTTCGGCAATGCCATCGCCGATTGGAGCGGCATGGTGATGATGGTGCTGGGCACCAAGTACCTCTACGAAAAAGGCTCCGCCGAGAGCAAGCAGCCGCGCGGATTTCTGCCTAAAAAATGGGAGGAGTTTCTCTACGAGCACTCGCTGTCGATCTTCCTGATTGTCACCGGCGCCGGCTGGGTGGTGCTCTTCGCCAGGATGGACGCGCAGGGCAAGTGGGGCCAGGTGGTGGGCAACATCGTTTCCGAG
>DASUBK010000100.1:0-7084 GCA_035763305.1 Terriglobales bacterium
GTGAGGATCTTGTCCTGGCAGAAGGAGAAGGCGGCGGCGTGGCCGAAGGAGCCGACTGGCTGGCCGCGATAGCCGGCGCCCAGCGCCTGCGCGCAATCCTCGATGACCTTCAGGTTGCGCTCGCGGGCGAATTCCATGATGGCGTCCATCTCGCAGGGCCAGCCGGCAAGATGAACGGGAATGATGGCCTTGGTGCGCGACGTGCATGCGGCGCTAGCGGTTTCCGCGGTGAGCACCTGGCTGACGCGGTCCACGTCGGCCATCACCGGCCGGTCGCCGCGCATGACAACGCAACTGGCGGACGCCAGAAAGGTGCGGCTGGGGACGATGACCTCGTCGCCGGGCCCGATGCCAAGCGCGCAGAGAGCAAGTTCCAGCGCCATGGTGCCGTTGGCGAGCGCGACGGCATGGCGGCAGCCGACGAACTGGGCGAACTCGCGTTCGAAGGCGCGGCACTCCTCGCCGGTCCAGTAGTTCACTTTCCCGGAGCGGAGCACGGCGGCGGCGGCCTCGATCTCGCCGGCTTCGAAGTACGGCCACGGTGCGAATGGAGTCGTGTGGACGGGCGTGCCGCCGTCGATCGCCAAGGTCGTGCGGGCTGGGGTGGCGCTGATCTGGGTCATCTCAGTGTGGCGCGTCGGCGGCGCCGTCTCCCATGAACTCCGTGGTCGTGACGTGTCCCTCGCGCGAGATGTCCTGGCGTTTTATCACATGCCAGAAGGTCACCAGCAGAATCTTGAGGTCGAGCCAGAGGCTCCAGTGGTCCACGTACCAGACATCCAAAGCGAACTTCTGCTGCCAGGTGATGGCGTTGCGGCCGTTGATCTGCGCCCAGCCGGTGATGCCGGGGAGCACATCGTGGCGGCGGGCCTGCTCCGCGCTGTAGCGGCCGAGGTACTGCATCAGCAGGGGGCGCGGGCCGACGATGCTCATCTCGCCGCGCAGCACATTCCACAACTCCGGCAGTTCGTCGAGCGAGGTGGAGCGCAGCCAGGCGCCGAAGCCGGTCAGGCGCTCGGCGTCGGGCAGGGGACGTCCGTCGGGCGCGACGCGGTTCAGCATGGTGCGGAACTTCACGATGAAGAACGGCTCGCCGTGCTTTCCCGGGCGCTGCTGGCGAAAGAAAATGCCGGGCCCGAGGGCGATGCGGCTGATCACGGCCAAGAGCAGCAGCAGCGGACTCAAGACCAACAGGGAAACGGCGGCAGCGACGCGATCGCAAGCAATCTTGATAGCCAGGCGCCAGCCGCGCTGGCGCGGGAGAGCAAGACGCGCCGCGGCGGCGGAACTCATGCCTTCTTCCTGAGCACGTGCGCCTGGATGGGCGAGTAGTTGCCCACCGGCGGCAGGAAGGAGAAGAACTTCGATACCTCGGAGTTGCGCACCACCTCGCCCCTGGTCAGCGCGGGATAGCGCACGCGCGAGACGAAGTAGTGCGAACTGAGGAAGTTCGAGGGCAGCGGGAATTGCGACTCATCGGTTACGCGATCGAAGATGGGAGCAATCGCGGCGGCGAACTTCTCCGGCTCGAAGTAGAGGTTGTGATAGGCGGCGTCAATCGCCTTGAGACCGCACTCGGCGCGCGCCTTGTTGTTGTTGGCGAGGCCGTCGGTGAAGCACTCGATCATCAGGTAGGCGCCGCCGGGCTTGAGCACGCGGGCGATCTCGCGCAGCGCCTTGGCTTGGCCTTCCCAGTCGAGAATGTTGATCAGGCAGCGCTCGGTGTACACGAAATCGAATTCGTTGTCGCCGAACTGCAGCGCGCGCGCGTCGCCGCGGTCGAGCACGCAGTTCTTCAGCCCGCGATTGCGCGCGATCTCCAGCAACTCGGGGCTGAAGTCCAGGCCGCAGAACTTGTCGCCGGGTCGAGCCTCCAGCGCCAGTCGCCCCAGCGCGTAGCCATTGCCGCAGCCGAGGTCGAGCACGCGCAGCGCCGGGTGCGTCTTCTGCAGGTGGCGGAAGTAGCCGGTGATCCACTCCAGCTCTTTTTCGCGGACGGTGTCGTCCTCCATGCTGGAGCGGGGCGAAGCGCCGTGCGATTCGGCGACCTTGCGATAGTGCTCGCGGATGACGTCGTCGGAGTTGGTTGGTTTGGGTGCGGTGGTCATGATCAGGGCCGTTTTGCCGCCTGCGACGCCGCCACCTTGCCCACCAGCATGTAGCCGGCGGAGGTGCAGGGCAGGATCTGGTAGTCGGTTAGGCCGGCGTCGCGGCAGACCTGCTCGATGCGACGCCGGTTGTAGAAGTACACCGGGCAGTTCTTCAGCGAGTAGCGCAGCTTGCGCAGCGGCGCGCGCACCAGCGACGGCGCGGGAAAGCTGCCCAGCACCTTGCGGGTGGAGAGATCCATCATGCGGCGCAGCAGGCGGGCGGGATCGGAGACGTAGTCGAAGACGCCGAGGGCGGCGACGAAATCGAATTTCTGATCGAAGGGGTACTCGAAGATGTCGCCCTTGACGAACTCGCAGCGCGCACCCGCCGGGTCCTTCGTTACCCAGGCGCGGGCGAGGTCGACCATGTTGTCGGCGAAGTCGATGCCGAGCACCTGGCGGGCGCCGGCCTGGGCCATCATCAGGCTGTTGCGGCCGGAGCCGGAGCCGACGTCGAGCACGGTAAAGTCGCGCGCGCCCTCGAAGGCGTCCAGCGTCAGGCGCACGCGCTCGAACAGGGCGCGGCGCAGCAGGCGGTTGGTCCAGTACTGGACCGCGCTCTTGCGCTCGTACAGGCCGTCGAACTCAACTGCCGTGCGCTGAAAATAGTCTTCGACTCGCGACGAGTCCGGCTGCATGAATGTACTCCCGGCAGGTTAGGAATTCGAACTGGCGCAACAGGGCGCGCACTTTGCTCCGCATTGTAGTACGGCGGAGATTCTGGTGGAAGTCGAAGAGCCGCGCCCGCAGCCGTTTTTGCGCGCCCGAGGGCTTCAGGGTGCGCGAGACGGTGAGGCGCTCGTCGTCGAACTCGTAGGGGTGAAAGTAGGTGACCAGGGGCAGGCCTTCGCGATTCAGCCGTCCGACCGCCGACAGCAGCGCCGCTTGCGGCAGAAGGCGGAAGTATCCGCCGCCGGCGATGGGCACGCGCGTGCCACGGAATTCGAGCGACGAAGGCGGCAATTCGACGATGCCGCGGCCTGCCTGGGTCTGGTAGTGCTGTGGGCGGCGTTCGAAGCCGGGAATGCCGTAGCGGCGATGGCGGATGGGGAAGATGCTGGAGTCGTATTCGAAGCCCAACTCCGCCAGGACCTCCAGCGCCCACAGCGCGCTGGAGCGAATGGAAAATTCCGCCGCACGATAGCCGACGACCGCCTGGCCGGTGATGTCTTCCAGCGTGTTCTTAGCGCGGGCGGTGTCGGCGCGAAATTCCTCGGGCGTGAGGCGATAGACGATCAGGTGGTGGTAGCCGTGGCAGGCGATCTCATGGCCCTCGCCGGCGATGCGACGGATGAGGTCGGGGAACTGTTCGGCCATCATGCCGACGGTGAAGAAGGTAGCGCGGGTGGAAGTTTCGCGCAGCATCTCGAGGATGACGTCGGCCTGTCCGCGAGTTCCTCGCGCGGCCGGTTCTTCCTCGTGTCCAGCAGTCCTGCGAATCCACACATGCGCAGTGGCCCGTATTGTACGACCGGCGAACCGCTCGCGGCGCTGTAGTCTCTCCTGAGCGCGCCTCGCTGATCCCGGCGGGAATCCCACCCCGGAAGCGGCGTCCCGTGTTGGGAAGCAGGACGACGCCAGTCCCGTCATCTTACTCGATTTCTCGCTCGCGGCGCGGCGCCGGCGGCAGCCAATCCGCGCTGCTCGCAACCGCGGCGTGCGCTACGTCCGCGCCCCTGGTGACGGGCGTCACCGAAGCAATGTGTGTAGCCGGGTAGGCTGGTTTTGTCCGTTGCGGCGGGCGCATTTTCTTCGAGGGACGGCAATCATGGCTTACGTAATCACCGATACCTGTATCAAGGACGCGCTGTGCGTGGATGTCTGCCCCACCGACTGTATCCATCCCAAGCAGGACGAGCCCAAGTTCGAAGCGGCGACCCAGATGTACGTAGACCCCAAGGAATGCATCGACTGCGGCGCCTGCGTGCAGGCCTGCACCTCGAGTTCGATCTACCCGCTCGAGGAACTGCCGGAGAACCTGCAGCCGTTCGCGGAGAAGAACGCAGCTTTCTACAACTAGGTCCAGGCGGAAACCATGAGCGCCTACGAGCAGATGTCGCGGGAGCAGTTGCTGGCGGCGCTGCGCATGTTCGCCAGGATGTGGCTGGCACATGACGGCTGCTGGTTCCTGGCGGCCGAGGAGCACCTCGGGCTCAACGTGGCCATGGAACTGGACCGCGTGGCCTGGCAGCGCTTCGCGGAAGTCGAGGCGACCCGCATCCGCGAGACCTTCGACATCCCGCCCCACGCCGGCCTCGAGGGCCTGGTGAAGGCGCTCAACCTGCGCATGTACAGCCTGATCAACGCGCAGCACCTGGAGCGCTCGCCCGACGGCGCCCTGCGCTTCCGCATGGACGTCTGCCGGGTGCAGGAAACCCGCCGCCGCAAAGGCCTGCCCGACTTTCCCTGCCGCTCCATCGGGGAGGTGGAGTTCGCCACCTTCGCCCGCACCATCGACCCGCGCCTGCGCACCCGCTGCGTGCAGTGCCCGCCCGACTCCGTGCCGGGAGAGTACTGCGAGTGGGAGTTCACCCTCGACGAAGAATCGGGTCATCGGGTGATCGGGTCATCGGGGGCGTAGAGATTGCCCAAGCTCATCCGCCAACGAACATTACCAAAAGCTAGATCACCCGATGACCCGATGGTCAGATCACCAGATGTTTCTTACGCGTTGCCGTGCTGGTGGATGGCGGCAAAGGGAACGTGGGGCAGGATCTCGCGAATCTCCACGATGCGCGAGGTGATGATGGGGTGATGGTACTCGGGGTGGCGGAACTCGAGGTGCATGCCGCGCCCGATGTAGCCCGCCTTCAGCATGGAGCCGCCCCAGTTGGAGCCGGCGATGCGCACCCGCACCGGCTGCGGGCAATACAGCGGATGGCCGCAGATCAGGACCTCGTCGCGCCCGCGATAGACGACCGTGTAGTGGCGGTTCTCGGTCTTGATCTCCAGCGCCGCGTCGGCCGGCAGATCGCGCAGGTGCACTCCACCTTCGAACTGCGATTGCAGGATGTTGTGATTGACCACGTCGCTGAGGTTGGGGTGAGGCGCAAAGTCGCGTTCGGACGGGCACTGCATGGTGTCGTCGAACGCGGGCTGGCTCATACCCATATTCTTGCCCAAGGATCTTCCGCAGTAAAGCGCAGAGTTGCAAACTTACGTAATTACGGGGCCGTTTTGAAAGTCACACTACTGGCCGGAGGCACTGGCCGGCGCAGGCTTCCGCGGCAGGTCGGGAATATCGCTCAGCGCGTATCCCAGCACGGCCATAATGGCCGCATTCTCCGCCAGTTCGCGGGGGACGATCTTGTCCAGGGTGTCGGCGGCGGTGTGGTGCCAGTTGAAGTAGTAGCGCGTGTCCTGGATGGGATCGAAGGTGGGGACGCCCAGCGTCGCCATGGATTCGCCGATATCGCTGCCGGCGCCCTCGGTCTGCTCCAGGATGGGCGCGCCGATCTCCTGCAGGACGGTAGAAACAGGCTGCAGCAGGGGCATGGCCGCGGGCACCACGCCGGCGTGAATCCCCACCGGGTGGCCGGCGCCGAGATCGCTTTCTACGGCGGCGAATTGACTGGCGACGGGGAAGTCCTTCACGTACTGCTTGGCGCCGAGAATGCCACCTTCCTCATCCATCCACGCGACCACGCGCAACGTGCGGCGCGGCCGGATCCCGAGCTGACGAAACAGGTTGGCCACCTGCATGGCGACCGCGACCCCGGCGCCATCGTCAATCGCGCCCGTGCCCAGGTCCCAGGAATCGAGGTGGCCGGAGACGATGACCACCTGCTCGGGATGCTCGCTGCCCTTCAGATCGCCGATCACGTTGTAGCTCACCACCTCGGGCAGCGTTTGCGGGGTCAGGACGAGCTTCATCTTGACCGGGCCCTGCTGCGCCAGGTCCGCGATCAGCGCCGCATCTTCGCTGGTGACTGCGGCGGCGGGAATTTTCGGCGCGTCGGCAGCGTAATCGGTCAGCCCGGTGTGCGGCAGGCGGAAGTCGGCGCCTCCGGCGGAGCGCACCAGCACCGCCGCCGCGCCCAGTCGGGCCGCCGCGCTCGGGGCGCCGCCGCGGTATTGCACGACCTCGCCATAGGAGACGAGGCCGTAGTTTTCCGCGGCCAACTGTTTATCCCACGGGACATTGAAGAGGACAATCTTGCCCGCCACCTTGTCGCGGCCCAGCGCTTTGAGTTCGTCGTAGTTGCGGACCACCACCACGTCGGCGGTGAGTCCCTCGGGCTTGGTGGCAACGCTCATGCCGAGCGCGGTCAACTCGATCTTCTGCGTAGTGCCGGCCCCCTGCCCGGCGTACTGCAACAACGTGCCGGATTCGGCGCCGCGCACCCAGTGGGGTACCGTGACCTTCTCGAGTTGAACTTCCAGGCCGAGGCGGCGCAACTCGCCGGCGACATAATCGACGGCCGCCTGCGCCCCCGCCGAGCCGGTCAGCCGCGGGCCGATGTTGTTGGTCAGGTGGGCGACCTGCCGGTAGGCGTAGTCGCTGGCCAGCGCGGCGTCGCGCAAGCGGCCCATGGTGGCGACCTGCTGCGGCGTCAACGATCCTGCCGGCGGTTCCTGCGCGGCGGCGAAGGCACACAACAACAACGCGGTGGCGAAAAGCGTGCGAACCAATGGGCAACTCCTGCTGTGGTAAAAGAGGACGATTGTATCAGCGCGAGATGGTCTTTCGGTCTGTCGGTGTTTCGGCGCTCCGCCCTCCGATGCTGTTATGAGACACGACACGACAGAGAGACCCGACAGGCCGCCTGACCTCCCGTGAAACGGCTCATCATCAACGCCGACGACTTCGGTATGACCGCCGGGATCAACCACGCCATCACCGAGGCGCACCGCCGCGGCGCGGTCACCTCCGCGACCATGATGGTGAACGGCGGCGCCTTCGCCGAGGCGGTGCAGATGGCGCACGCCAGCCC
>DASUBK010000101.1:0-8916 GCA_035763305.1 Terriglobales bacterium
CTGGACTACGTGAACGAGTACATCGGCCGCTACATCATCCTGATCTACTGCTCGTTCACCCTGATGGTGGGGCTGGGCACGCTGGTGATCGGGATGATCGTTGCCGATGCCGACGATAAGCTTAAGAAGCAATATGCGGAACTGCAGGAGACGCAGCAGCAGCTGGCGCAATCCGCAAAGCTGGCATCGATCGGCGAACTGGCGGGCGGGATGGCGCATGAGATCAACAATCCGATCACCGGGATTCTCGCGCTTGCCAGCCATATGGCCGAAGGCAACAACGCGGGAGCGCTGAACGCGCGCGCCCGGCGCAACCTGGAGATCATTGTGCGCCAGACGGAGCGCGTCGCCGGCCTGGTGCGCGGCCTGCTTACCTTCTCGCGACAGACGCAATTGCACTTCGAGCCGGTGTGCGTCGGCGACGTGTTGGACACGGCGCTCGACCTGGTGCGCTATCGGCTGAACGACGGCGCGGTGCGCGTTGCGCTGGATATCGAGCGCGGCATGGCGCCGGTAACCGCAGATTCCAGCCGCCTGACCGAGGTCTTCGTCAATCTCTTGAGCAACGCGCTGGACGCGATGCCGGCGGGTGGCTTGCTGACCGTGCGGGCGCAATCCGCGGCGGCGGGCGGCGTACATGTGGAGATCCAGGACACCGGCGAGGGCATTACGCCGGAGCTGCTGGCACGCATCTTCGATCCATTTTTTACCACCAAAGCGCCCGGGCGGGGGACAGGGTTGGGCCTGTCGATCAGCCACGGAATTATCAAGGACCACGGAGGAGAGATCTGGGCGCAGAGTTCGCCCGGAGAGGGCACCACCATGACCGTGGTGTTGCCGGCGGAGACGGTCCGCAACGCAGGAGCGATGAGTTATGAAGAGGCACGTGCTGGTCATTGACGACGACGAGGCAGTGTTGCAAAGCTGTGAGGCGATCCTGGAAGATGCCGGGCACGAAGTGGCGCTTGCGGCCACGCCCGGCGCCGGTCTCGACCGGCTGCGGCAGGAGCATTTCGACCTGGCTCTCATTGACCTGAAGCTGCCCGGCATGAACGGCTTGGAAGTGCTGCAGCGCGCCAGCGAGATCAGCCCCGACCTGGTGCCCATCATCTTTACCGGCTTCGGCACCATCGAGACGGCGGTCGAGGCGGTCAAGAAAGGCGCGTACAACTACATCACCAAGCCCTTCACCTCGGGGCAGCTGATCACCGCCGTGAACAGCGGGCTCCAGCAGCACAGCCCCGGCGCCGACGACGAAATTCCGTTGCAGCAATGCTGCGCGCTGCACCACATCGTGGGGACAAGCGAAGAACTGAGGAAAGTGCTGCGCGCGGTCGCGAAAGTAGCGCCGTCGGAGGCCAGCGTCCTGGTGACGGGGCCGAGCGGGACGGGAAAGGAACTCATCGCGCGCGCCATTCACGCCAACAGCCCGCGCCGCGACCGCCCGTTCGTCCCGGTGGACTGCGCCGCCATCCCGTCGAACCTGCTGGAGAGCGAATTGTTCGGCCACGAGAAGGGCGCCTTCACCGGCGCCGAACAGGCGAAGCGCGGGCTGCTGGAGGCGGCGAACGGCGGCACGCTGTTCTTCGACGAAATCGGCGAGATGAGCCCCGAGCTGCAGGCCAAGCTGCTACGCGTGCTGCAGGAGCGCTCGTTCCGCCGCCTGGGCGGAGAAAAGCTTTTGACCGTGGACGTCCGGGTGGTCTCCTGCACCAATCGCGACCTGCACGCGGAAGCCCGCCAGGGCCACTTCCGCGAGGACCTGCTCTATCGCCTGAATGTGGTGACCGTGACCCTGCCGGCGCTGCAGCAGCGCGCCGGCGATATTCCGGTGCTGGCCGCGTACTTCGTGCAGAAATTCGCGGCCACGGTCAAGAAGGAGCGAGTCCACTTCAGCTCCGATGCCATGCAGGCGCTGGAGCGGTATTCCTGGCCGGGCAACGTGCGTGAGTTGCGCAACGCGGTCGAGCGCGCGGTGGTGATGTGCGACGGCAACGTGATTCGTGCATCCGACCTTCCGGAAGCGATGTGCGAATCGGCGGGCGACAGTGACGTAAAAGACGAGGTCGTCGCCTACAAGATGGCACGCGACCAGTGGGTAGGCTTGCAGGGCAAGCAGTACCTGACCTCGCTGCTGCAGCGGCACCAGGGAAACGTCTCGGCGGCCGCGCGTGAAGCACAAATCAGCCGCAAATCGTTTTACGAGCTGATGCGCCGCTTCGAAATCGCTGCCCGCTGCTGAGGCGGTCCGCTATTCAACTGTTGAGTCACGTAGTCCCAGCGTCCGCGCGCGGGTGCCGCATTCCTTGTCAACCTGGTCCCGGCGGCAGGCGCGCGCCGCCTTCTTCTCTTCACAGAACCGTCTCGGTAAAGCGATTTCGGGGTGTTTCCTCGCGGAAACACCTCGGCGCTTGACCTGTTACCCGGAGGAAACACTGGCGGCGCTTTGGCGATGACAGCCGCTTCCAAGCTGTTGATTACGCGGTGGTGCGCCGCCACCTTCCGATGGCCCTGACCGTGCATTGCATGCAGTCGCACAGCAGGAAAGGGCCTGGAGATGAGATTCGCGAGGCTGAGCGCGTTCACAGTGGCGGTCCTGGCGGCGGTGCTGCCGCTTTCGGCTGGCACCGTGGAGGGCACCGTGAACGCGCAGGCTGCGGTGGACAAGCCGTTCGTTATCTTCATTGACGACATCGAAGGGCCCTTTCCACCCCCTGCACGCCCGGCGGTGATGGACCAGAAGGGCCTGCGGTTCACGCCTCACGTGCTGCCGATCGTGGCCGGCACCATGGTCGCGTTTCCCAATAACGATCCGCTTCTGCACAACGTGTTCTCCATCTCCGAGGCCAAGCGCTTCAACCTGGGCCTGTACGGAAACAGAACGGCGCGCAGTGTTCGCTTCGACAAGGCAGGAGTCGTGCAACTGCAGTGCAACGTGCACCAGGAGATGTCGGCCTACATCGTCGTGCTGAAGAACCCGTACTTCACCGTGGCCGCAGCCGGACAGAGATTTCGCATTGCCAACGTTCCGCCGGGGCGGCACCGCGTGCGTTGCTGGCAGGAAGAACTGGGAACCAAGGACGTGACCGTAGAAGTCCCGGAGCGCGGCAGCGTGAAGGCGGACTGTGCGATGGGACGATGAGCGACTTATTGCCATGGCGGAGCAGAGCAGCAGGAGGTCCCGTGGATACCCGTCAATTGCAGCCCAACGTGGACTACCTCTACTGCCGGGAATGCGGGCGCCACGTCGCCTCTATCCGCCTGCAAGCGGGAGTTTGGGAAGTGCAGTGTCCGCGCTGCGTCGGCGAGTGCGGATTGTGCAGTTGTTCGACCAACGGGATCTGCCAGGGCAAGGACGGCTCGCCGGTGCCGACGCACATGCATGTAGCCGCCGAGAGCGCAGAAGGAGGAAGCAATGATTAATCTCGCAAGCTGTTCCACCAGGGCTTTGACAACGTCGCGCTTCAGATTATTGGCAATTTGTACCGGCCTCTTTCTCGTCGTAACCAGCTTCGCGCCGCTGGCGCATGCGGTTCCCAGTTATGCCCGCCAGACAGGATTGCCTTGCAGCGGTTGTCACTACACGCCGCCGGAGCTCAATCCCGCCGGGCGCAACTTCAAGCTCCTTGGCTACGTGCAACGCAAGATCGAGCAACAAGGTGACATTAAGGCAGACGGCAACAAGCGCCACGCCGGTCTCGATCTCCTCGCCAACCTGCCCCTCTCCGCCTGGCTGGAAGCGTCGTTTACCAACACCAAAGCTCCCCAACCCGGAACTCAGAACGGCACCGTCGAGCTTCCCCAGGACATATCGCTGTTCCTCTCCGGCGCCTGGTCCACCCACGTCGGCAGCTTTCTCCAGGTGACGTACGACATCCAGGGCGATCACCTCAGCATGGACAACACCGATATCCGCTATGCCAACCAGCGGAAACTGAAAGGCAAGGATTGGGTCTACGGCATCACGCTCAATAACAACCCCACGGTAGAAGATCTGTGGAACGACACTCCCGCGTGGGGTTTTCCCTTCATCGCCAGCGACTCAGCTCCTGGCCCCACTGCCGCGCCCATCCTGCAAGGAGCTCTGGGGCAGGATGTCGCCGGCCTCGGCGGCTACAGCATGTGGGACAACCATTTTTACGTCGCGGGAACGCTCTACCGTTCCAGTCATATCGGCACCAGCCAGCCCACCACGGGCCAGGATTTTGCCTTCAACATCCGCGGTGTTGCGCCTTACTGGAGGATCGCCTGGCAGCAGAATGGGGTGAAGAACTTCTTCGAGGCCGGCACCTACGGGATGCACATGAAGTCGACTCCCGGAGCCATTACCGGACTTGAGGACACCTACAACGATTACGGGTTCGATTTTCAATACGACAGGAATATCGGCAAGGACGTGTTCTCCCTGCGCAGCAGCTACATCCGGGAGAACTCCGACCTCGCTGGTCTTGTGGATGCGGGAGGGGCCGGCGTTCTCAAGCAGCACCTCAACGCCTTCAATGCCAACGCCGAATATCACTTCGGCAACCGCTACTCCACGGCCGTTGGCTGGTTCACCACCACCGGCACCGCGGATCCTCTGCGCTACCCGCAAGAGGACGTGAGTGGAAGCGCGAACGGCAGCCCGCAAAGTACCGGCTACATCCTCAACTTCTCCGTGTGGCCCACCCAGAATCTCGACTTAGGAGTGCAATACACCGGCTATACGCGCTTCAACGGCGCGGCCAACAACTATGACGCCGCCGGCCGCAATGCCACCGGCAACAACGCAGTCTACCTGCTCGCGCGATTCGTGTTTTGAGGCAAGAGCGGATGAGAGTTTTTCAAATTCATAAAGGAGAGAACGCAATGAAGCCAATCGGAAAGGTGATCGTGCTGGCGGTGGTGCTGTCATTCGCCGCAGCTTCGTGGGCGGGCGAGATCAGCGGCAAGGTGAGCGGCGGCAAAGGCGCCTCGGTGGTGTACGTGGAAGCCATCGCCGGCAAGACGTTTCCTGCGCCCGCGAAGAGTCCGGTGGTCGATCAGAAGGGCCTGATGTTCCAGCCGCACATCACGGTGGTGCAGCAGGGGACGACGGTCGAGTTCCTGAACAGCGACAGCGTGGCCCACAACGTCTTCTGGCCGGCGATCTCCGGCAACAAGAGCCTGGGCCACAACCTGGGCACCTGGCCGCAAGGACAGAAGAAGTCCTTCAAGTTTGAGCACCCCGGGGTGGTGCCGCTGCTGTGCAACGTGCATCCGGAAATGGCCGGGTATCTCGTGGTCAGCCCCACTCCGTATTACGCGGAGGCTGACAACTCCGGCGCCTACAAGATCGAGAACGTGCCCGACGGCACCTACAAGGTCACCGCGTGGCGCGAAGGCGTCAAGCCGCAGACCAAGGACGTGACCGTCAGCGGTTCCGGAAAGGCCGATTTCACCCTGTCGAAGTAATCATCCGGGGAGCGGTTCATCGTCCTGGCCGCTCCCCACTTTCAGGATGGGATCACGGCGATGCTGAAGCGATACGAAAACAAGACGGTGGACCGCGATTGGCTCAACACCAATTTCCCCTGCATGATGGCGTGCCCGGCGCACACCAATGCCGGCCGCTACGTGTCGCTGATCGCGGAGGGCCGTTTTGAGGAGGCCTACCAGATCGCCCGCGATCCTAATCCCATGGCCAGCATCTGCGGCCGGGTTTGCGCGCATCCTTGCGAGACGGCCTGCCGCCGGGGAACGATCGACAAGCCCATCGCCATCCGCGCCCTGAAGCGGTTTCTCACCGAGCGCTACGGTCCCGAGTCGCGCCGCCGCGTGCCGCCCACCACCACCCCGCAGAAGCATCATGGCAGCAAGGTGGCCATTATCGGCGCCGGCCCGGTGGGACTCTCCGCCGCCCACGACCTGGCGCTGATGGGCTACTCGGTCACGATCTTTGAAGCGTCGCCGGTCGCCGGCGGCATGCTGTACCTCGGCATCCCGGAGTACCGCCTGCCGCGCAGCGTGGTCGAGGCGCAGGTGCGCGAAATCCTGGAAACCGGCGACATCACGCTGAAGTTAAACAGCGCCGCCGGACGCGACTTCGCCATCCGCCAACTCCTTGCCGAAGGATTTGGCGCGGTGCTGGTGGCGGTGGGCGCGCAGCGCAGCCGCGACCTCAACATTCCGGGCGTCGACCTCGACGGGGTGCATAAAGGCATCGAGTTCCTGCTCAATGTGAACTTGGGCTACAAGTTCACCATCGGCAAGAGGGTGATCGTGATCGGTGGCGGCAACGTGGCCATGGACATTGCCCGCTCCGCCGCGCGCGAAGTGCTCAAGCAGCACGCCGAGCCCGACGTCGTCCCCAAAGACGAGAACGTCGCCGCCGTCGCGGCTCACGAAATGGTGGACATCTCGCTTTCGGCCCTGCGCCTGGGCGCGCAGGAAGTCCACATTGTCTGCCTCGAACGCCGCCACGAAATGCCCGCCGCGCTGGAGGAGATCGAGGAGGCTGAAGCCGAGGGCATCATTCTCCATCCTGGCTTCGGCCCCAAGCGCATCGTCGGCGAAAACGGCAAAGTAACCGGGCTGGAGACACTCGACACCAAGTGGGTCTTCGACGCGCAGGGCCGCTTCAACCCCGCCTTCCACGACGGCACTGAGAAAGTACTCGAGAGCGACACTGTCATCCTCGCCATCGGGCAGACCACCAGGCTCGACTTCCTCTCGCCCGAAGACGGGGTCGAAGTCTCTCCCCGCGGTCTGATCACCGTGAACCGCGACACGCTGATGACCAGCGCCCCCGGCGTCTTTGCCGGCGGCGATTGCGTCTTCGGCCCACGGCTGATTATTGACAGCGTCGCCGACGGCAAGCGGGCCGCCATCGGCATCGACGAGTACCTGCGCCGCGGCCGGCATCCCGAGCCGGTGGTCGAGGTCGAAGTCCTCGACCGCTACAGCGTGGATCCGGTGTACATGGACCTTCCCCGCCAGGAAGTGCCCATGCTGCCCATCGACCGGCGCACCGGCGTCACCGAAGTCGAAATCGGATTCGACGAGCAGAGCGCCATGGCCGAGGCGCAGCGCTGCCTGAGATGCTGGATCAACACCATCTTCGAGGGCAACGCGGCCGACGGCTCCGAGTGCGTGCTGTGCGGCGGCTGCGTGGACGTTTGCCCGGAAAACTGCCTGCAGCTGGTTTCCCTCGATCGCATCGAGTTCACGCCCGCGGCGCTCGAGGCCCTGCGCACCGAGCCGCAGGTGTTCGGAGTCGAGTTGAACGACGTCGCCGCCGAGGAACTGGATGTCATTGCCGGCTCGGCCATGATTAAAGACGAAACCCGCTGCATTCGCTGCGGCCTGTGCGCGCTGCGCTGTCCGGTCGGCACCATCACCATGGAGGCCTATCGCCTGGCCTCCGCCGAACCTGACGGCCTGATTGCGATCCAGGTGATGGACGTCGGAAAGAGCTCCGCCGCGGCCGGGGGGAAGTGAGGCTTCTATGTCAGATTCAGAAAAGGAATGCGCGAAGAACGGCGATGGGATGAATCGCCGCCAGTTCTTCGTCAAGCTCGGCGCCGGATCCGTCGCTGTAGCAGGCTGCGGAACCGCGCTGTTCGCCTACCAGTTCCTCACCCCCAATGTGCTCTACGAGCCGTCGCCGGTGGTGAACGCCGGCAAGCCCGAACGCTACGAGTCGGACTCGGTGACGCTCGATCCCGCGAACGGAATTTACGTGATCCACTCGCCGCAAGGGTTCTACGCGCTCTCGGCGGTGTGTACCCATCTCGGCTGCCTGACCGCGTGGAAGCAGGAGTTGGGCATCATCGCCTGCCCCTGCCACGGCAGCAAGTTCCATCCCGACGGCACCAAGATCGAAGGTCCCGCGCCGCGCCCGCTGCCCTGGCTCCGCATGTGGGTCAGCGACGACGGCGACCTGATGGTGGACCGTTCGCAAGCGCTCTCCGCGCGCCAGATGGTGAGGGTCTAATGGCCAAAACGTTGGACAGCTACGTCGAGCAGCTGCGCTCCACTCGCGCCTGGCACTCCATGTTCCGCAGCGGGACCGGCGCGGGACACCTTCATCAGGCGCTGAAGATCCAGCAGAGCGTCTTCCTCCACCTGTTTTCGGTGAAGGCGCGCCGCCGCGTGCTCTCCTTCAGCGCCACCTGGTACCTGGGCGCACTCAGCTTTGGCACTTTCGCCATCCTGGTGATCACCGGAATCCTGCTGATGCTGTACTACCACCCGTCGGTGCCGCAGGCTTACGCCGACATGAAGGACCTGCAGTTCGTCGTCTCCTCCGGCGTCTTCCTGCGCAACCTGCACCGCTGGAGCGCGCACGCCATGGTGTTCCTGGTGTTCGCGCACATGTTCAAGGTCTTCTATCGCGGCGCGTATCGCCCGCCGCGCGAGTTCAACTGGGTCATCGGTGTGGTGCTGCTGCTGGTCACGCTGTTTCTCAGCTACACCGGCTACCTGCTGCCCTGGGACCAGCTCTCCTACTGGGCAGTCACTGTGGGCAGCAACATCGCCTCCGCGGTGCCGCTGATGGGCCGCCAGATCCGCTTCCTCATGCTGGGCGGGAACCTGGTGAACGCCAACGCCCTGCTGCGCTTTTACGTGCTGCACTGCATGATCCTGCCGTTGACCGCGATTTTCTTCATCGCCATCCACTTCTGGCGGATTCGCAAGGACGGCGGTCTCTATCCCGGGTCCAGCCAGGGAGAACAAAAATGAGCGACTCCAAGGATTTCGTCGCCGGCCTCGCCTCGGACGCGCGCAAGGCGCCGGTGCGCGTTGCCTTCGTCACCCGCCGTACCTCTCCGCAGGTGCGCGTCAGCGACGAAGAGCGCGTGATGACGTATCCCGAGGTCTTCCTGCGTGTCGCCGTCGCCATCGAGGCGCTTGCGCTCACGCTGGTATGGGTCGCGCTGCTGTGGGATGCGCCGC
>DASUBK010000102.1:0-3737 GCA_035763305.1 Terriglobales bacterium
CTCGAACTGCTGCGCCGCGGCGTTGATGACCCAGTCGTTGGTCGAGGAGACGGCCCACACCTCGCATCCTCGCGCATGCAGGCGGCACACTAATTCCGCCATCTCGGGAAAAATTTTCCCCACCACGTGCGCGCGGAAGTACCGCGCAGCCGCCGCGGCGAGAGTGGCGTCGTCCAGCCCTTCATGGATGGTCACCATCTCGCCGCACATCTGCTCTTCCCCCACTCTCCCGGCGCGATATTCCTGGTAGCGGGCGCGCGCCCAGGCGGCGACCTGCGGCGGCAGCAGACCTTGCTCCATTTCCCAGTAGAAGAAGCCCTCTCCGGCGTCGAGGTCCCACAACGTGCCGTCGCAGTCGAAGACCGCAAGCTGCGGCCGGGCTGCCAGCACGGAATGAAGAAATGCCTGAGCGTCAGGAAGAAGGGTCATGAGGTCAGGCGATTGTAATCGTCGGGGATGTCGACGTTCAGCACCACGGCGGGATCGTCCACCGCCACGTACTCGATGCGCTGCTGGTGCTGGTGCTCGATGTCACGCGCGGTGGCGGTCGGCGACGCCTGCAGGAAGGCGGTGATCATCTCCCGCCCGATGACGATGGGGTGCCCGTGCCGGCCGGCATATTGCGGCACCACCGCCCAGATGTCATTCTCGACGACCGCCGTGAAGCGCGCGCAAAGCTGGGAGATGGTCTTGCTGTCGGCGGGCGGGCGATCCACCAGCGTGATCAGCGCCGCGTCGCGACCGCGGTCCAGCACCGCCTGCACGCCCACGCGCAGCGAACTGAACTGTCCCTGTTCGGGCGACGGATTGATCACCAGGAACGCGCCGGCGGCGTCCACGACCGGGCGCAGCCGCTCGGCGTTCTTCCCCGCCACGACGATCACCAGATCGGAGTGCGGCTGGAACGACGCGATGGCGCCCGCCAAGAACGAGGATCCCCGCCACGGCAGCAGGGCCTTGTCGCGCCCCATGCGCGACGATTCCCCCGCCGCCAGAACTACGCCGCAAAAGCTCGGTGCACGTGCCATGCAGAATTTGTAATTTTAAATCGGGTAATTTGCAAAGCCAGTGGACCGTGCACCAAAAACCCTACCACCGAGTCACCGAGACACCGAGTTTCATTTTTCCTTCCTCGGTGGCTCGGTGTCTCGGTGGTGGATCTTAGAATCCGCGCCACTGGCAACCGTTCGCTTTCGCGACTACGATAAGAGGTTTTCATCCCTGACAGGAGCTCGACATGAAGGCTGTCCGTTTTCATGAGTACGGCGGGCCCGAGGTGTTGAAGTTCGAAGACGTCCCCGAACCGCAGATCCGCAAGGACGAAGTGCTGGTCCGGGTGAAGGCCTGCGCGCTGAATCATCTCGACCTTTGGGTGCGCAAGGGCACCACCAAATCGCCGCTGCCGCACATCAACGGCAGCGACATCGCCGGCGAAGTGGTCGAGACCGGTGAGTACGTTACCGGCATCGCCAAGGGCCAGCGCGTGCTGCTGGCGCCGATGACCTACTGCGGCCACTGCCGCTTCTGCGTGTCCGGGCTGCAGAACCAGTGCCGCCAATACTCGGTGCTCGGCAACTACGTGGACGGCGGCAACCGCGAACTGATGCCGGCGCGCCGCGACCTGGTTATCCCCATCCCCGATTCCCTCTCCTTCGACGAGGCCGCGAGCGTGCCGCTGGTCTTCGTGACCGCGTGGCACATGCTGACCGGCCGTGCCAAGGTTCGGCCCGGAGATACGGTGCTGGTGCTGGGCGCGAATTCCGGCGTGGGCATTGCCGCCATCCAGATCTGCAAGCTGTGGGGAGCGCGGGTGATCGCCACCGCCGGCGACGAGCGCAAGATGGCGCGGGCCCGCGAACTCGGCGCCGACGAGGTCATCAACCACTACCAGCAGAAAATTTCCGACGAGGTGCGGCGCATCACCAACAAGGAGATGGCCGACATCGTCTTCGAGCACGTCGGCGAAGCCACCTGGGGCGAGAGCGTGAAGTCCCTGAAGCCGGCGGGCACGATCGTGACCTGCGGCGCCACCACCGGCCCCAACGTTCCGGTGGATCTGCGTTTCCTGTACTCGCGCCAGCAGTCGTATCTCGGCTCCTACATGGGAACCATGGGCGAGCTGCACGAGGTGCTGCAGCACGTCTTCAGCGGCCGCCTCAAGCCGGTGGTGGACCGCAAGTTCCCGCTCGCCGAAGCCCGTGCCGCCCACGAGTACATGGAAAAGAGCCAGATGTTCGGCAAAATTGTGCTTCGCCCATAGAGAGGGTTAGAAGCGGCGGTTCGAATCATACTTGACAATAACAAATAATCAAGTATGATAGAAGCCGGAGGAGATCACGATGGAAGGCAAGGTGCACGAGGAGGTTTTGCAGGTGGCCAATGCGATTGCGAGGCAGAGGCCGGATTGGACCTTCAGCCCCGCCGAAGTCGTGAACCGGCTTCGCCATCTCAACGAGAACTCGGTGCGGACTCACATCGTCAGCCGCTGCTGCAAGAATGCCCCGAAGAATCACCTGCATCGCTGGGGCTACTTTCGCCGAGTCGCCCGCGGGAAGTACCAAATCGATCCGGCTTATCGCGTGACGCACGCCCAGGAGAATGGAGATAGCCGCAGAGCGTCGCGCCCTGAACCAGCACCGACGCATGCAGCGGGCCACAATACGATCCACGTCGTCGTTCGCAAGGAAGATCGAGCCTATGTTGCCGAGTGCATGGAGATTGCCGTGGTCACGCAGGGAGCGACTCTCGATGAGCTAGTCGGCAACCTCGGAGAGGCAGTGAGTCTTCATCTCGAAGGAGAAGACCTCAGTGACTCGGGCTTGGCAGCTCCACTGCGGATTCAGATCATCTTAGAAATGCCGCTGGCCGCATGAGCCGCCAACGGCAGATGGCCGCGCGCGACGTTCTGCGCGCTTTGGGAAGTTTCGGCTTTCAAGTGGTCACTATCCGGGGCAGCCATGCGAAATTGCGACGAATCCTGCCCAGCGGGGAAAAACAGACTCTCACCGTGCCGACCCACATGTCCCTAGCTCCAGGAACCCTGCACGCCATTTACCGTCAGGCCTCGCGTTTCGTTCCGGCTGAAGATCTGAGACCCTGGTTTTTTCATCAGGACACTTAGGCCAGCGTGTGGTTGGTCATCTCAATGGCAGGATTTAGAATGGTTAGCTATGGCGAATCCGATTGATCCCATGGAGCCGCGGGTAGATGTCCCGCCGGAGGAGTTGAAGGGCGGCAAGGCGCGCTTCCAGAACCTGGAAGGCGAGCACACCCACGACATGAAGCGCATCATCCACGAGGTCGATTTCGGCGACACCCAGCCGGAAGGCCTGGTGCTGACCACGCTGGACAACGCCGTCAACTGGGTGCGCAAGAATTCGCTCTGGCCGATGACCTTCGGCCTCGCCTGCTGCGCCATCGAGATGATGGCCATGGGCGCCTCGCGCTTCGATATCGCCCGCTTCGGCGCCGAGGTCTTCCGTCCCTCGCCGCGCCAGGCCGACCTGATGATCATCGCCGGGCGCGTCTCGCAGAAGATGGCGCCGGTGATCCGCCAACTCTGGGAGCAGATGCCGGAGCCCAAGTGGGTAATCTCCATGGGCGCCTGCGCGACTTCGGGCGGCGTCTTCAACAACTACGCGCTGGTGCAGGGCGTCAACCAGGTGGTGCCGATCGACGTGTACGTGCCCGGCTGCCCGCCGCGTCCCGAGCAGCTCATCTACGCCATCATGGTGCTG
>DASUBK010000103.1:0-8319 GCA_035763305.1 Terriglobales bacterium
GCCATCTTGCATCGCCCAGCGCTGCTGATTGCGGACGAGCCGACCAGCGCCCTCGATCCCATCACCCAGGCGGAAATCCTCAAGCTGTTCGCCGAGCTCAACCGGGAGCTGAACATGGCGATCCTGTACATCTCGCACGACCTGCTCTCGGTCGCCTCCATCTGCCATCGCGTAGCCATCCTGCACCAGGGACAGATCGTCGAGTGCGACTCGCCGCGCAACGTCTTCCGGCATCCCGCGCATGAGTACACGCAAAAGCTGGTGGCCTCGCTGCCGGCTGTGCCGTTCGCCGAACGCGTCGCCATGCTGGGCTGAACGCCACGGATTAACACGGATCCGGGATAACAGAAAAAGATCCGTGAGAATCCGTGGAAATCCGGGGCGTTTTTCTTCCCGCTCACCAGCGAAGCTGCCCGCCGTCTATGATGAGGGCCGAGTTGATGTTCTGCTGCCCGTTGTTCCGGAGGATGGCATGGCACTGGGACAGGAAGTTCGCTACGCGGTTCGCACGCTCAGGAACAATCCCGGGTTCGCCGCCATCGCGGTGCTTACGCTGGCGCTGGGCATCGGCGCCAACACGGCGATGTTCAGCGTGGTGCATGGAGTGTTGCTGCGCCCGCTCGATTATCCCAACGCGTCGCGCATCGTCGCCCTGCAGACCGCCTGGCCGCAGCGCAACAAAACCACATGGCGCGCCACCGGCGGCGACCTGGTGGATTTGCGCGCTCAAGCCGGCGACCTGGAGCAGCTTGCCTTTTACCAGGGCGGAATGCTGGGCGTGCAACTCGCCAGCCACGCGGAGTTCGTCGGCACGTACCTGGTCACGCCGAATTTCCTTTCCATTTTCGGGCAAGCTCCTGTCGCGGGGCGCTTGCTGGAAGACGGCGATGTCAGACGGGGAGCGGTTGTCGGAATGCCGTTCGCCGTGCGTAACTTCGGCTCGGCGGCGGGCGCGCTGGGCAAGACCTTGCACATGGATGCTGTTGCCTACGAGATTGTCGGCGTCCTGCCCGCGGGCTTCTCTTTTCCCCCCGAAGCGCAACTCTGGCTGGCATACTCGCCGCAACCGCAGAACCTGAATCGCACCGCGTTCAACTATCGCGCCATCGGGCTCCTGAAATCCGGCGTCTCCCTCGATGCGGCCAACGCGCAGTTGCGAACCGTCGGCAGCCGCCTGGAATCGCAGTACCAGGATTCCAACCGGGGAAAAACCTTCCAAGTCATGCCGTTGGAAGAGCAACTGGTAGGCCCGGTTCGTTCCATGCTGTACTTCCTGATGGCGGCGGTGTCGCTGGTGCTGCTGATCGCCTGCGCCAACGTCGCCAACCTGATGCTGGCGCGCGCCACCTCGCGCTCGCGCGAGATGGCGGTGCGCTCCGCGCTGGGCGCCTCGCGCCTGGACATCGTGCGCCAATTACTGGTGGAGAGCGCGGTGGTGGCGCTGGCGGGAGGTCTGCTGGGCATCCTGCTCGCCTACGCCGGCACGACGGCCCTGTTGACTCTCACCAACCAGGGCACGCTGCCGCGCTCGGCCGACGTGCAGGTGGACTGGGCGGTGATGCTGTTCGCCATCGCGGCGTCGCTGGGCGCCAGCTTCCTCTTCGGCCTCAGCCCGGCCTGGCAGGCGTCGCGCGTTGATCTGCAGGAAGCGCTCAAGCAGGGCGGCCGCGGCGCCGTCGCCGGCGGCCCGGCGCACTTGCGCAATGCGCTGGTCGTCGCCCAGGTGGCGCTGTCGTTCGTGCTGGCCATCGGCGCGGGACTGCTCTTCCGCAGCTTCATGGCGCTGAACGAAGTGGACCTCGGCTATCGTTCCCAGGGCATGCTGGTGATGCAGGCGCACCACCCGGCGCGCACCCTCGAGGAGAACCTCAAGGCTGGGCAATTCTTCGCCACTCTCACCGCCGAACTCAGTCATCTGCCTGGGGTGATATCGGCGGGCGCGGCCATGGGAGTTCCCGCCGGTCCGTACGGCTCCAACGGCAGCTATGTTGTGGACGGGCAGGACTTCCACTCCCGCAATCTTCCGCAGGCCATCTTCAGCCTCTCGGGTCCCGGCTACTTCTCGACCATGGGCATTCCGCTGGTCCGGGGACGAGACTTCAGCGCCGCCGACACCTACGACGCGCCCCTGGTCGCGGTAATCAGCGAGTCGCTGGCCAAGCAGAGCTTCGGCAACCAGGACCCCGTGGGACACACGATCGAGTGCGGCCTGGATTCGCTCAAGTGGATGACGGTGGTGGGCGTGGTGGCGGATGTGCGGCAGGAGTCGCCCGCGTCATCTCCCGGGCCGACCCTCTACATGCCCCTGCTGCAGCATCCGTTCTACGGCAACGAACTTCAGGTGGTGATGCGCACCGCGGTGACGCCCACATCGCTGATCGACACCGTACGCAGCAGGGTGGGGGCCGAGAATCCGCAGGTCGCGATGCGCTTCACCACCATGGACGCGATGCTGTCCCGCTCCATTGCCACGCCGCGGCTGCGCATGACGCTGGTGGCGCTGTTCGCCGGGCTGGCGCTGCTGCTGGCCATGGCGGGCATGTACGGCGTCATGAGCTATGTCACCACGCAGCGCATTCCGGAATTCGGCGTGCGCATGGCCCTGGGGGCGTCGCCCCGCGACGTGGTCCTGCTGGTGCTGCGCCGGGCGGCGCAGATGGCCGCCGTGGGCATCGCCATTGGGCTGGGCCTGGCCTTTTCCGCGGCGCGGGTGATGAACAGCATGCTCTTCGGCTTGAAAAGCACCGACGCGACCACGTACGTCCTGGTCCTCATTGCGGTGATGCCCATCGTCACCCTGGCGGCCAGCGTGCCGGCGTGGCGCGCCGCGCGAGTGGACCCGCAGAGCGCGCTGCGCAACGAGTAGCCTCGGGACCGCGCGGTCCAAACCTGCAAACGGCGATTGTCTTACCTTTCATCCCTCTCTATGATGTGCGCCACACAGGCGAGCCCTGTGCGACATTCCACGGGAGGTGCGACGTGAGACTCACCGGCTGTGTGGCGATCCTACTGGTTGGGCTGGGAGCGTGGGCACAGGAAAAGGCGCCGGCGCCGCCGCCGGCCATCACCTACGACCAGGCAGTCGCCAACGAGAAGAAGCTTTTTGCCGCCGACCAGCAGCACGACATGGAAACCATCAAGTCCATCGTGGCCGACGACTTCGTGGACATCGGCAAGGACGGCAGTTCCATCGGCAAGGACGCGCTGCTGAAAGAGATTCCCACCCTCAAGCTGACCAAGTACGCGCAGCAAAACTTCAAGGTGACGCGCCTGGGGCCGTTCGCCTACGTCATCAGCTACGACTCGGACGCCACGATGATCGGCGGCGACGGCAAAGAGGTGCGCAGCCAGAACCCGCTGAACACGCTATGGATCTGGCGGGACGGGCGCTGGCAGATCCTGATGCACTGCCGCGGCGCTCAGGAAGCGGCGAGCGGCAAGTAGGTTTGATTTGCGATTCGCGATTTCCGATGTAGGCATTGCGCGCGCGGTCGCGCGCGGTCCGATCCTTTAAATTGGCAATCGGAAATCGGCATTCGGCAGTGAAACGAGGCGCCCCAGGTTCGGGGCGCCTCGTGTTAGCTGCAGCTCAAACTGTCAACTAGCGGCCGCGATAGCCGCGGTCGTAGCCGGCCATGAAGCCCTGCTGGAACGACTGCCGGTACGCGTTCTTGTCGCCGTACGAGCTGTTGTAGCCGCTGTCGGCGTGCTTGTAGCGATCGCTGTAAGTCGGGCGATAGCTGTGCCCGCCGTTGCGGTCATTTTGACCGTATTGCAGACCGTACTGGTAGCCGTTGTTATAGCCGATGTTCTGGTTGCCGTAGCCGCCGTAACCGCCGTTGGGATAGCGCCCGCCGGGATACGCCGGGTACTGTCCGTTGGGATAACGGCCGTTCGGATACTGGCCGCTGGGATACTGGCCGGCAGGATAGCCGGGGTAGCCGTTCTGCGGATAGCCATTGCCGCGACGCCAGCCGCCGTGATCGTCGTCATCGCCGTCGTGGTCGCGATCACGATCGCGCCCGCGGTTCCAGCCGCCGTACTGGCCGTAGCCCGCCTGGTAGCCTGACATGTAGGCCCGGTCGCCGCGGTCATGCGGCCGGTAGCCGCGATTGCGCTGGCGATCTTTCTGGCCGTCGCGCATGCCGCGCTGGTACTCGCGATTCTGCTCGTTCTGGTTCTGGTAGCCCCAGTTGCCCTGGCGGCCCCACCAGGGGGCCTGGGCATAGGCCGCGGCGCCCAGGAACATCATCAGGGCGGCGCACAGCACCACATTCGTAATCTTCTTCATAACCTGGTTCCTCCCACGTTTCCTGCAGTGGCGCGCCCCCTCCTGGATGCCGGCGTGGCGTGCCGGGGCCCATTTGACGCGGGTCCGCAGGTCCTTACAGCCTGACGAAGTGGCTGTCCATAGGAACACTACCCCAAGGCGATAGTTGCTGCGAATTACGCCGGTGGTGCGCCGTCCCCCACACCTTGGTGTATGCTCTCCCGGATCAAGAGATTGCCGAACTGCGGAATTGCGGAAACCGTAGAATTTTCAAGGGCGCCGCCGCAGCCCTCCCGCCGTTTGGCAATTCGGCAGTTCGGCACTTCAGCAATTCGGCAATTCTGCCCTGGAGGTTGGCTCATGTTTACCGGCACTCGCCGCGAGTTTCTGCGTGGCATTGAAGCCCTGGCCCTGATTACCGCTCTCGATAAAGCCTATGCCCACGCCCTGCCGGAGCAGGTCGCCAGCGACGAGGACTTCTGGAAGGAAGTCCGGCTGGCCTATCCTCCCGATCCCAAGTACATGAACCTCAACAACGGTGGAGTAGCGCCGGCGCCCTCCATGGTTCTCGACGCCGAACTGGAGGGCATCCGCTACAGCAACATGCTGCCCGCCTACCGCATGTGGAACGACCTCGAGCCGAAAATCGAGGACGTGCGCAAGGAGATCGCCCGCCAGTGGGACACCGATCCGGAGTGCATCGCGCTGACCCGCAACGCCAGCGAGTCGCTGCAGATCGCGCAGTTCGGCATCGACCTCAAGCCGGGCGACGAAGTGCTGCTCACCAGCCAGGACTACCCGCGCATGATCACCACCTGGCAGCAGCGCGAGCGGCGCGAGGGCATCAAGCTGGTGCAGATGGACTATCCCGTGCCGGTGAAAGACCCGCAGGACCTGGTGCGGCTGTACGAACAGCACATCACCCCGCGCACCCGGGTCATCCACGTGTCGCAGGTGATCTTCATGACCGGGCAGATCTTCCCCATCAAGCAGATCTGCGCCCTGGCGCGCTCGCGCGGCATCACCAGCATCGTAGACGGCGCCCACGGCTTCGCCCATGTGCCCTTCAAGTTCTCCGACGTGGACCCGGACTTTTACGGCGCCAGCCTGCACAAGTGGCTGTCGGCGCCCATCGGCACCGGCGTGCTGTACGCGCGCAAGGACCGCATCGAGAAGCATTGGGCGCTGATGGCAGCGCCGGCCTCGATGGACAAGAACATTCGCAAGTTCGAGGAGATCGGCACCCACCCGGCAGCGGTGCACAACGGCATCCTGCAGGCGCTGGCCTTCTACGAGCGCATGGGCGCGGAGCGCAAGTTCGCCCGCCTGCGCTACATCAAGCAGCTGTGGGCGGACCGCCTGTCGCAGCTGCCCAACGCGCGCATGACGGTGGGGCTGGAGCCCTACAACTCCGGCGCCGTCGGCACCATCGGCTTCGAAGGCATCGAGCCCGGCACCCTGACCAAGCAATTACAGGAGAAGTACAACATCTTCACCGTGGGCATCACCGGGCCCAACAAGCAGTTCACTGGTATCCGCGTCGGCCCTAACGTCTACACCTCGCCCAAGGACATCGAGTACTTCTGCGATTCGGTGGAGAAGATCGTCCGAGCGGCATAGAGACAACAACGCCACGGATCTAACGGATTTTCACGGATTGTTTTTCTATTTGTCTGATCCGTGTTGATCCGTGCAATCCGTGGCGTTTTTCTCTGGATTTGTAGATACCCTCGGCCGCGGCATACAATCCCGCCGCCATGAAAATCCTGATCCTTGTGGCGTTCTTCCTGATGGTGTCCTTGGTGACCGCAGCCGCACAACCGCAAAAATGGGGTACGGTGGACGGCAAGGACGTGTACCTCTACACGCTGCGCAACCAGCAGGGGATGGAGGTCACGATCACCAACTTCGGCGGGCGCATCGTCTCGCTGAAGGTACCCGACCGTAGCGGGAAGTTCGCCGACGTGGTGCTGGGCTTCGACAGCCTGCAGGGCTACCTCGGCGACAACGATCACAATCCCTACTTCGGCGCGATCGTCGGGCGCTACGCCAACCGCATCGCCAAGGGCAAGTTCCAGCTCGACGGCCACACCTACAAGCTGCCCATCAACAACCCGCCGAATTCGCTGCACGGGGGGAACAAGGGCTTCGATCGGCGGGTGTGGAGCGCCGCCGAAACCTCCGGCGCCTCCGGCCAGCACCTCCGGCTTCACTACGTCAGCAAGGACGGCGAAGAAGGCTACCCCGGCAATCTTGATGTCACCGTCGTCTATACGCTGCCGGCGGACAAGAACGAGCTCCGCATCGAGTACAGCGCCACCACGGATAAAGACACGGTGCTGAACCTGTCCAATCACTCCTATTTCAACCTTGCTGGACAGGGCGAGGGCGACATCCTCGGCCACGAGGTCACCATCGAGGCCGGCCGCTTCACGCCCGTGGACTCAACCCTGATTCCCACCGGCGAGCTGAAGCCGGTGGCGGGCACGCCCTTCGATTTCCAGAAGCCGCACGCCATCGGCGAGCGGATCAACTCCGCCGATGAGCAGCTCAAGTTCGGCCGCGGCTACGACCACAATTTCGTTCTCAATGGAACCGGCATGCGTCTGGCGGCGCGAGTCAAAGACCCGAAGTCCGGGCGCGTGCTGGAGGTCCTCACCGACCAGCCCGGCCTGCAGTTCTACACCGGCAATTTCCTCGACGGCACCATCAAGGGCAAGGGCGGCAAGGTCTACGTGCACCGCGGCGCCTTCTGCCTGGAGACCCAGCACTACCCGGATTCCCCCAATCACGCCAAGTTTCCGACCACCGAGCTGAAGCCGGGACAAAAATTCCACTCGGAAACCATCTTCCGTTTCTCGGTGGAGAAGTAGTCGGTTGCGGAGCGGACGCGCCCTGGCGTCCGATTACACTGATTGGTATGCGAATCGTCGCCGTGATTCCGGCTCGGCTGGCGTCCACGCGCCTGGCGCGCAAAGCGCTGCGCGAGATTGCCAACAAGCCCATGGTCGGCTGGGTGTACGAAGCGGTGCGCGACGCCGGCGTGCTGCCGAGCGACGACGTGGTCATCGCTACCGACGCCGGCGAAATCCTGTCCGTCTGCCGCCAGCACGGCTGGAACGCGCGCCTGACCTCCGCCTCGCACCGCAGCGGCACCGAACGCGTGCACGAAATCGCGCAGCAGCTGCCGGCGGACATCTACCTCAACATCCAGGGCGACGAGCCGCTGACCCGCTCCGAGCACATCCAGGCGCTGGTGGCGCTGATGCGCGATTCCCGCGTGCAGGTGGGAACTCTGAAAACGCCCTGCCCCGAGCACGACGTCGCCAATCCCAACGCGGTGAAGGTGGTCACCGACGCCGCGGGCAACGCGCTGTATTTTTCCCGCGCCACCATCCCCTTCGATCGTGACGGCAGCGGGCCGGCGTACTTCAAACACCTGGGCTTCTACGCCTATCGCGCCGAGGCCCTGCAGCGCTTCTGCAATCTGCCGGAGTCCACCCTGGAGCGCGCCGAACGGCTGGAGCAACTGCGGTTCCTGGAGAACGGCATCGGCATCCGCGCGGCGGAGACTCCCTTCGATACCGTAGGGGTGGACACGGAAGACGACCTGCGGCGGGTCGAGGCGCTGGTCGCGCAGCGGCGCCGGTGAGCGGCCACACATCGCAGCGCGAGATAATCAGCGGATTTCCGGCGTCCATGGTGGTATTTTGGGGCGGAAACGGGGGGGTCCAGGTGCTTTCCTGGCCATGCAGCCGCTGCGGCGAGTTTAAGATTTACCGCTCCCGTTACCGTCACCTGTGGGAGCGGGCGCTGCTGCTGTTGCTGCTGCGGCCGGTGCGCTGCGGCTGCTGCGAGCGCCGCTTCTTTCGTTTTGTCGGATTTGAAGCCCTGCGCCGTCCCGCGCAGTCCCAGCCCGCCGGGTCCACTCGCGCCCGCGCCTGAATCACGCCTGCTGGCGCGAGCGCGCAAACGCTTCTGCCGCCGCGATGCGCTTGACAATCGCCGGGTGCGAATGAAACAGCCACTCCACCCAGCGCGACGGCTGC